>CAZWCL010000121.1:0-8689 GCA_964632265.1 uncultured Hyphomicrobiaceae bacterium
CGGCTCGACCGGAACCGTCTCGCCAGCCGAGTATGTCCACGTCGCCGCCGAAATCGCGGGGCGGGTTGCGAAGGTGCTCGTTGATGATGGGGAGGTGGTAAAAGCCGGGGCGCCCATCGTCCGCCTCGACAACGTGGAGGCGCGTGTCGCGCTGCGGTCGGCACGGGCGCAACTCGAGGAGGCGGCGAGTGAATATCGACGCCAGAAGGAGTTGGCGGAGAAAAATTATGCCGCAGAGGCGCGGCTCGAACAAGCCCGCGCGGCGCGAGCAAGAGCTCAGGCTGAAGTCGATCAGGCCGAAGAACGGCTTGCGAAACACACGATACGTGCTCCGTTCGATGCCTCGGTCGGTTTCATCGAGGTGTCTCCGGGCGCTTACCTCACCCCGGGCGCCACGGTTGCCGAGTTGGCAACCACGGACCGTTTACGCGCGACTTTCTTTCTGCCGACGCGGATTGCGAGCACCATCAAGAAGGGCAGTCAGGTCACCGTTCGTGAGGTCGGTGCCGAGCGATCTGTCGAGACATCCGTGAAAACAGTGTCGCCGCTTACTGAGGAGAATACGCGATCGGTCCAGGTCGAAGCGGCGTTGAGCGGTGATGATGTACCGTTCCGGGTCGGTGACTTCGTCGAAGTCGATGTCGTCACCGAGCGGCGTTCTTCAGCGAAGTTCGTGCCTGAGACAGCAGTCTTGCGACGTGGGCCGGATAGCTACGTCTATGTAATCCAAGAGGACGAGACCTTGGCCATGACCGCCGTTCGCACGGGAGCGCGGGCGGGGGACCTCATCGAGATCGTCAGCGATGAAATTAGGGCTTCCGATCGAGTGGTCTCAAGTGGTCTTCAGAAAGTCAGTGATGGGGTCGGCGTCAAGGTGACGGACCGCCATCGCTCCAGAGCGCCCGGGGGGGAGGCATCGCAACCTTCGGAGAAGCAACCGACTGGGGGCTCACCTGCCGGGGGTCCATCTGGGGGGGCATCTAGGGGGGATGTGGGCAATGAGGGCGCAAAACCCGGGCCCGACGCGACATTCGTGCGCAAGCGTAGCTGAGGTCTCGCCGACATGCTCAGCCGGATCTCGATCAAGCATCCCGTCATTGCGATCGTCATTGCGCTGATGCTGCTGGCGCTGGGCATCGGCGCGCTGACCAGATTGCCTGTGCGCGAGTATCCCGACGTCGATCAGCCGGTCGTTTCGGTCGGTCTTATCTATCCGGGTGCCTCCGCCGAAGTCGTCGAGCGCGATGTCACCCGCGTCGTAGAGGACAATCTGAACGGTATCGAAGATGTCGAGCAAATCACGTCGACGAGCCGCGCCGGCTTTTCCCAGATCAATGTTCGTTTTGCAGTGTCGCGCGATCTCGATGCCGCGGCGGCCGACGTACGTGATCGCGTCTCCGCTGTCGCAGCAGAGCTGCCAGAAGAGGTCGAAGATCCGATCATCTCGAAAGCCAGCGCGGATGCGGACGCGATGCTATGGGTGACGTTGACCAGCGATAAGCGCGACCGCAAGTCGTTAACCGACTATGCAGTCCGTCGTCTGGTCGACCCACTATCCGTCGTGCCGGGCGTGTCGCAAGTGATCATTGGGGGTGAGCGGCGCTATGCGATGCGCGTTTGGCTCGACGCTCGGAAGCTCGCCGGTTTTGGACTTACGGTACAGGATGTGACGCGGGTGCTGCGCACCGAGAACGTGGAGTTGCCCGGTGGCCGGATCGAAAGTGGCGCGCGCGAAATTACCGTGCGCACAACCACCAAGCTGCGTGATCCGAGTGAATTCAAAAATCTCGTCCTTCGCAAGAGCGGCGACTATCAAATCGTTCTCGGCGATGTTGCGCGGGTGGAAATCGGGGCGGAAAGCTACCGCAGCGCCGTTTACCGCTCAGGTGAACCGGCTGTCGGTCTCGGTGTGGTTCGCCAGTCGGGCTCGAACGCGCTCGCAGTCGCGGACGCTTTCAAGGTGCGGCTCGACGAATTAGAGCAGGCGCTGCCGTCCGATATTGACGTCGCTATTTCCTACGATCAGTCGATCTTCATTGAGGGCTCGATTTCCGAGGTGGTGACCACGCTTGTGATCACCTCCGGGCTCGTCATTGCGGTCATCTTTCTCTTCCTTGGATCGCTCAAGGCGACGCTGGTGCCCGCCGCGACGATCCCGACGTCGATTGTGGCGACGTTCATGGTGCTCTATGCGCTAGGATTTTCGGTCAATACGCTGACATTGCTCGCGCTGGTGCTCGCGATTGGTCTGGTGGTCGATGATGCAATCGTCGTGCTGGAGAACGTCACGCGTTACCGTGAGCAGGGCAAGCCGCCGTTGGTGGCGGCGATCGATGGGGCAAGTGAGGTGTTCCTGCCGGTCGTGGCGACAACCGTCGTGCTGGTTGCCGTGCTGCTGCCAGTTGCCGCTATTCAAGGCACGATTGGCCGTCTGTTTACCGAATTCGCCCTCGCTCTCGCCGCCGCCGTGGTCTTTTCCTCGTTTCTCGCGCTTTCGCTCGGCGCCATGCTGGCGGCGCGGTTTGCAACGCCGGCGGCGAGTGATGAACGAGGAAACCTGCTCTCACGAGTCTTCGTCCGGTTCGTCGACTGGATCGAGAAGCTTTATGGCAATGTGGCGGGCATCATTATCGCATCGGGTTGGATCGCGGCGCTCATAGCCGTCGTGCTTGGTGCCATGGTGTACTTCCTGGTGCAGAGGTTGCCGGGAGAGTTGGCGCCGACAGAGGACCGCGGTGTCATCATCGTGCCGGTAAACGCGCCGGAAGGGGCGACGCTCGAACAGACGACCGAGGTGGTCAAGGAGATCGACAAGACCGTGCTGGCGATGTCCGGGGACGATGGGCCCGTCGACCAGACGATCTCGATCGTCGGTACCGGGCGGCAAGGCCCGGCGCAGGTCGGATCCGCGCTCGTCATCGTCAAACTCAAGCCGTGGGACGAGCGGCAGATGACGCAAATGGAACTGACGTCGCAGATTACGCCCAAAATACTCGCCATTCCCGGTGCGCAGGCGATCGCGATCAATCCGCCAAGTCTGGTCTCCGACGCTTTCGGCAAGCCGATCCAGTTCGTGTTGTCGGGTCAGGAGTACGCAAATGTCTACGAATGGGCACAGATCGTGAGGAGCGAGGCAGAGAAGCTCGGCACCATGAACAGCATCGAGGTCGAGTTCAACCAGCGCTCGCCACAGGCCGTCGTCTCTATCGATCGGCGGCTGGCGGCGGAGCTCGGTATTTCGGTGAGCGATATCGGCGAGACGCTGCGCGTGTTCTTAGGGGGGACCGACGTTACGGAATATTATCGCGAGGGGGAGACTTACGAAGTGATTATTCGTGGTAAGCTGGCTGATCGTGACACCGTGGAGGCGCTGAGCGAGCTTTCGGTGCGCACGGGCGGGGGAGAACTGGTGCCGCTGGCGGCGATTGTGTCGGTCGAAGAACGGGGTACGGCGGCGAGCTATCGGCGCGTGAACAGGCTGCCGTCGGTCGTCATATCGGCGGTGCCGGCGGAGGGCGCGGACATCGCGGGCATCCTCAATTCGCTCGAAGAGATCGCCCGCGCCAACCTGCCGGAGACAGCAGAAATCCAGTACCTCGGGCTTTCACGTGAGTTTCAGAAAACGGCATCGGGTACGCTTTACGTCTTCCTGCTGGCGATTGTTGTCGTCTTCCTCGCGCTGGCGGCGCTGTTTGAAAGTTTCGTCTACCCGATCGTTATACTGTTTGCTGTGCCTCTGGCGGTTACGGGTGGGCTTGCCACGCTGCTGGCCGCGGGGCTGACCCTCAACATATATTCGCAGATCTCGCTCTTGTTGCTCGTGGCACTGCTTGCGAAGAACGCGATCCTGATCGTCGATTTCGCCAATGAACGCCGACGCGAGGGCGACGAAGTCGAAGAGGCGGTTCTGAAAGCAGCGCGGACGCGGTTCCGGCCGATCCTGATGACGTCGATCGCGACCGGTTTCGGCGCGGTGCCGCTGGCTCTGGCCACGGGCCCGGGGGCCGAAGCGCGCGGGATCATGGGGCTCGTGATCATTACCGGAACGGTGTCAGCGACGACGATTACGTTGTTTATCGTGCCGGGGCTCTATCGGCTCGCGGCACGCTTCGCGGGTGTTCCCGGTGAGACGGAACGGCGGTATCAGGACGAGCTCGCGCAGCAGGGCAATCAGCGGTCCTCGAAAGCCGAAACAGCTTCCGAGCGGGAGGTCGATTTGAACGAGTAGGAGCGACTTGAATGGATTGCCTGCGGCAGAGCGCAGCTTTCCGATCGTTGTGCCGCAAACCAGGGCGCTGGCGGAAGCTTAAGATGCGAACCGCGGGAGGCCCGGTGAGCGAAGCCCGACGACGGCCCGCAACATAGTACCGAGCCGTCGCGCGGTCCGCCCGTGGAAATTATCTTCTTCTACGTCTGCCGCGGCCGCGACCGCGCCGCCGGCGTCCCCAATTACCGCGCCGCCGGCGTCCACGTCCGCGCCAACGTCCTCTGCGGCGGCGCCGTACGCCGTGACAACGACGTCTGCCGCGACGCCGATGACAATGGAACCAGTAGCGTGAGTGAGCACTGGCGGACGAAACCGTCGATACCAACGACGCGCCGGCGAGGCCGGTTAGGGCAAGCCCGTACGTCAGGAGAGAACTTACGCTGACAATTGTGACCATCGCAACGGCCGCAACTGTCATAATGACACCGCGGCGGACGGAGTTGGCGGCCGATTTCAGTCGGCGTCCTATTCCGCGTGCGCTCGCGACGAGCATATTCTTATGCATACCCGGGCCCCTTATGCGTAGAGGTCAAAATCATACTTACAAGAATCACTGTGGCTCCAATCGAAGCTCAATGCAAATCCTAAGACTGCCGAACATCATAACGTCGATAACGCTTTGTTGCTAATCGGTCAGGCGACATGGTGAACGTCCTGGGGGCGTTCGAAAGGTGTTGACGCAACTCAAATTCTCGGCGGGATGTCCATTGGTAGGCTGTTACTTAACCTATTACTGTCTAGGCTCGACGTACGTTGTTCTTGCGATCAGCGATTTGCTATCGATGCTTCTAATGTTGTGACTTTCTGGATGGTTGGGGACCTGTGTCTGACAAGAAACCTGTCTATGTTCTTGGCATCAATTGTTATGATCATGATGTCAGTGCGTGCCTGCTGCGCGACGGCGAAATAATTTATGCCGTCTCGAAGGAGCGGATCACTCGCGAGAAGCATGATGGGGGCTTCTATCAGGAGGTCGTTGACTACTGCCTCGAGGCCGAGGGCATAACGCTTGATGCCGTGGCTCTCATCGTGCGCAACTGCTATGTGCTGCCGGTTCACGAACTCGAAGAGCGTCTCGTCTACGAAGATTCGGGCGACTACATGGAGGTGGATGACCGCGAAAATGCCGTCAGGTCTCCACTGTTCCGGGCCAACTCGGACAAAGTCCGCACAGTCTCTCATCACGTTGCGCACGCCTACTCGGCGTTCGCAGCCTCTCCCTACGAAGAGGGCGTCGTGATGATTGTCGACGGTGTTGGCAGCTATTGCGCCGACATCAAGGAGGCCGGTCAGCTCACGGAAGGGACTGATCCGCTCGCGCGCGAATCCGAGAGCTACTACAAGTTTTCAGGGACGAAGCTCGAAGCCCTCAAAAAGGTCTGGCTGGAGCCCATCCGAGGTGTTCTCAGCGACGAATTCTATTTCATGCCGGGCCTCGGTGCACTCTATAGCCGGGTGTCGAGCTACATCTTTGCAGACTGGAACAAGTGCGGCGAGGTCATGGGGCTTGCGCCTTATGGACGGCCTGAGAGGGTCGAGCCGATGCTCGAGATCCAGAATGATGGGACTGTCATCGTTCCGCAATGGACAGCCAAATACGACAAGCCCTATATGCCGGAAGCCGAGGAAGATTGGGAGAAGAGCCCGCATGTCGCGTATTGGCAGGATGTCGCCTGGCGTGTCCAGGACGACACTGAAAACGTGCTGCTGCACCGGGCCAAGTGGCTACGCGAGACAACGGGGACGCGCAATCTATGCATGGCGGGCGGGGTCGCGCTCAACTGTGTTGCCAATGGGCGGATCGCTCGGGAAGCCGGCTTCGAGAATATCTGGATCCAACCGGCCGCGGGCGACGACGGCATAGCGATCGGTTGCGCGCTCTATGGCTATCACGAAATCCTCGGCCATCCCCGGACGCACGTCCTGGAGCATGCGTACTTCGGTCGAGCTTATCCTGAAAAGGTGGTGGACGAGGCGCTTGTCGGTGGGATGACGCGCATCCAGACGGCGCGCGAGAAGCCGGACGACATCTGCGCGGCGGCTGCCAAACTGCTGGCTGAGGGTAATGTCTTCGGTTGGTTCCAGGGGAGATCAGAGTTCGGACCGCGGGCGCTGGGCAACCGCTCGATCATCGCCGATCCACGGTCCCTCGCGATGAAGGATAAGTTGAATGAGCGTGTCAAACACCGTCAGGCGTTTCGGCCGTTTGCCCCGATAGTGCTCTTCGAGCGCGCGCATGAGATCTTCGAAGGCGAGCACGATTCGCCCTTCATGTTGATCGCTCAGGAAGTGAAGCCGGCATGGCGCGGCAAACTCGAGGGCATTACGCACGTGGATGGCACCGCGCGGATTCAAACCGTGCGCCGCGAGACCAACGAGCGGCTTTATCGCCTGCTCGAAGAATTTGAAAAGCGCACCGGCGTACCGGTGCTGATCAACACGTCCTTCAACGTCAAAGGCGAGCCGATTGTGGAAACTCCGGAGGACGCGGTGAGTTGCTTTTTGTCAACGGGGATCGACTACCTGGCGATGCACGACTGGCTGGTGAGGAAAACGGTGATGCATTCGGTAATATCGCCGGTCATGTCAGCCGTCGACGACACCACCACCATGGTGCGGGCTGGGATGGAAGCGGTTGAAAAAAACTAGCAGGCTGTTGGCTTCGGCTATCCGGCGCTTTCATATCAGAGTGTCGGGTCGACGGTGACCGTTAGGATGCCGGTGTAGGTGCCGGACTGAAGGGGCTGGCCCGGGATCAGGTTGACGTCGACGCCGACAGTGCCGCCGACCGTGGTGCCGCTCAGGACATTATAGCTCGCCGATGTGGCCGTGCCGGTGGTGTCGGTGGAGAGGTTTGCTGTCGCGCTGCCGAGGGTCGCCGTTGCCTGCCAATCGATGAAGTTGTCGAAGCCGGCGGCGGCGCCCACGGCCGGGGTGCGTTGCATGGCGGAGCCGGACATGGTGACCCGGGCCGGCGCTGTGCAATTCACATTCGAGATTGCGGACGAGAGAACAACGGCCGGGTTTGGCACGCCGAGCGATATGGCGGAGGTGAAGTCGAGCGTCGAAGGGCTCGGTGTCGCCATGGTGCAGGTCTGATCGATCGACGCGCGCAGACTGAGAGCGTAGGTGCGCACGAAGCGCCAACCGAAACGATAGGCATAAAGGTAGACGGAGACCTGGTTGTCGTCATAAGCGCCGGCTGCCGCCGACGTCTGATTGGCCGGGATCGTGAGGTTATAGGTGTTGAACGTTCCAGTGCCGTTTCCGGGGGCGGTAAGAAACCAGCCAGATGACGGCGCACCGAAGTTGACCACGTTGGAGCCATTGAAATCCAAGGTGTAATCGAGCGTCGAAGCGCCACTTGTCATGCGGGTGGGCGCCGTCGTACGGACGATTATGACCGCGATGCTGCAATTGTTGTTGTTGTTGTTTTGGACGGTGAGATTGAACGAGGTCAGTCGTGGCAGACCGCTGAACGGCTGATACGCGGGTGTGGCGGTAATCGTCGTTGGACCAAGCAGAACCGCATTGTTGATGTTGCTGCAATTCGATTGGGCCAGTGCGGAGTTTACAACCGCTAAGGCGAAAAGCACGGACCAGCCGAAATAATGTGCAGCTTTTGATATCGACTTGATCACCGGGTGCCTCGCAGTCCGGGTACGGTGGCGGCGGTCGGTGCCCGGGTTGCAGCTGACCGCGAACGGCGGGCTGTTGACGATGTGGCGATTGATGATGTTGCGATGGATGATGTGGAAATTGATGATGTTGCAACCCACGTCGTCGCAGCAGGTGCAGCCGGTGCTCCACTCCCGTCGACGCCGTCGGGCCTCAGTTCTCCCGTGCGCACCAAACCATCCGTCCCTTTGGGTACCACCAATGTGAACTTGATTGTGCGTGATTCGTCAGCCATCTCGATATGCCATTTTCCTGGCGCCAGGCCTTCGATTGCGAAACGGCCGGTGGCGTTCGTGAAGATGGACAGCTCCTGGTCCTTGTTGCCGGATGGATAAGCGATTCCGGCCAGGAGCGAGACGGGGCTGCCGCGGTCATCGACAAGGGTTCCATAAGCTGAGACCGAATTGCCGGAACCGACGCGGAGTGCGTAGCCTGCGGCGTAGGGGGCTCTAAGGTCGAAGGCGCCAGCGCCGAGGCTGTAGCCGAGCGGCAGGTTTTCGACGTCGATCGGCAGCGTGGTCTGGGCATAAGCCGGCAGGTTGGGCACCACGGCTGGACCCCAGCCATCGGCTATGGCGAGAACATTGTTTTCAGAACCGACCGTGACGGTCTTGCCGGCGAGCGATTTGTGCGGGTGGATGATTGCGAAGCCCCCGCGGATCGGGGCGCCGATCGCGACTTCTCCGTCGGCGAAGGCGATCGAAGCGCCGGCACGTACGGAGGTGCGTTGTTGGCCAGGCTCGG
>CAZWCL010000122.1:0-8597 GCA_964632265.1 uncultured Hyphomicrobiaceae bacterium
AGCGTCGAGTAGGCAGGCGTTCCTTCCTTAATAACCTGTTCGAGCGCGGTCAGGCCGTCGCTCTTTTCCTCGCTATCAAGCATCTCCAATGCCTGTTGGAACTGGCTCCCCGAGGTCGCTGCGCGATCGGCTTGATAAGCGACGTACCACTGCCAGCCGCCAACCAGCACGACCGCGCCGAGGACGGCGGCGATGAACAGCACACCATATTTGTCCCAAAGCCTTTTCAGGCGCTCACGGCGCACTTCTTCGTCAATTTCGCGAATAAGTGCATCGCTGTCTTCGCTCATGTCCCAGTTCCGCCCTTCGGATTAGCGTGTTCGTTAATACCGGCACTTGCTTGCCGGCCCCGGCGCCACATTCCTGGGCAACCGACATTTTTCAGCTGGTACTCATAGCGCCCGTGCTCCGTTTCGCAAGGCGTGAGGCGGCCTCGTGGGCGGTCGGCCGCACATCTGACCGCCGGACGCCGACATTTCAATGTGCCGCCCGTCCCATCAACCCGGCAATTTGTTTCGTCGTTCGGACGGCGAAAAAAGTACTTCGACCCGGTCGTTGATGCTCACGCTACCGCCCGCCATGACGCGGCATGTCACTCCGCCACGCCAGTCGGGACGCATGGCTTTCAGCAGGCCTGGACAGGCCTCGTCCATTCGGCCGCAGGGCACGGTTTGCGCCGTAATTTCGAGGCGCACATCGCCGATTGAGATGATGCCGCCGGCAGCACGCGGCAGGGAGACGCCTTCAACCAACAGATTGGCACGGCGCGTGGTCCAATGGAGTTCTACCGGCTGAATGGCGCTGCCGAGGTCGTCCAGGGTCTGCCGCCAGGCTTCAACCGCGAGGATGGTGATCTGGCGGTTCGGGAACTTGGCACCCTTGTGGTCGCCCTCAAGTCCGCGCTCCGTGGTAATCGCTCCGCGCTCGATCTCCTCCATGGTGGCCCGACGAGCCGGGCGCCGCGCAATAGCGATCAGCATGCCGGTCACAGGCCTACTCCCGCGATCGGCGCAACGCCGATCAGCCACTCATGGAGGAAGAATATGAAGGCGACATAGAGGATCAGTCCGCCGACAATGGCACCAATGTCGCCGACGATTCCACCGCTTTCGTCAACGCCGTGCGCCGGTCCGCGGCGCTTGACCGAAATACGGTCGACAACGGCATAAGCGAGGAACGCGCCAAACAGGATCATGGAAGCCAAATCGCCGTTCGCGAGAAGGTGGGCGAGGGCCCACAGTTTGACCGCGGCGAGCATGGGATGTCGTACGATACGTTTGATGTTCGAGGGTACGTAGGCGGCGACGAGCAAAATCATCGAGAAGACCATCAACAAAAGCGCGATGTGGGCCGTCCATACCGGCGGCACCCAGATTTGCGGGTTTTTGCCAGCGTCGACCTGGAGCTTGCCGTAGCCGATGATGATCAAGACGAGACCAATTAGCGAGATTACCGCAAAACCCGTTTTGTAGGGCCCTTCGCCGAACCGCGCGAGCAATCCGGAGCGCACCTCGACACTCCATGGCAGCGCATGGATACCAAGAAAAATCAAAAGACCGAGTACCATCGTGACCATGCGCATATGCCTCCCATGAACGCATACCGCCTTTCGCGAGCGCATCCCGCGGCGGCCTGCCTGAAAACCCTCACGGGACGTTTGCCACAACTTCGCCTGATCAGTCGACAAAAGAAGAGGAACCGGCGGCGCACCTCTTCCCGCATCGAGGGCATGGGCGCGGCCGGCAGGGGTGGGGACCCTTGAAAGTGGAGAGTTCAAATTTCCGAGTATGACCCTGTGGCGGTGGTCTCAGCGTACACTGCGTAACCCGGTGGGGACGCGTTGACCGAGCGACCAAGGCTGATCAGGCCGTGTTGCGTGCATAAGTGCTTGCGCAAAGCAGGCACGCCAGAGGTCTCGCGTTTGCATCTGGTCCAAGGGGGCCAAGTGAACGAGCCAACGACCGCAAGACAATACCGAAGCATCGACACCTTAGCCCTGCCGGGCGATCTGCGTGGGCCACGCGAGTTCGTTGCAGCAACAGCGCCGGCGCAATCCGATACGGCGAGTAGATCAGCCATCCGGCCGGGTCCGCCGCCATTGAAGCGCAGCGCAGGCACGCCCGCGCCGCCGCTTACAATCAGCCCGGCAATGGCCACGGGCGCAGATAGCCGCTCCACCAGCCCGACTGTCGTTTATGGGGACGGCTTTGACGACGACATACCTTTTCGCGCGCCTGCCATTTGGCAAAGCGATACACCGGAGGCGGCCGATCGTGGTGGCTGGCAGTGGACGGAGCGTACGACAGCGGCGTTTCTCGGGTTCGCTGGCGGGATTTTGATAGTCGTGCCGGCCGTGTTCTTTCTAACGACGCCCAAAGATCATGTCGCAACACTCTCCACGGGCGATAACGTGGACAAGATTGAAATCTTCGGGTCCTCAACCCCAGTGCCGGGCGGTACGACAACCAAGCCCGACACGGCGCAAGCCTCCGCTTCGCCAACGGTGGATGCAGCCGGCATCATTGGCGCGTGGCTGGATACCGGCAAGACCCCGCCGGCCAGTTCCGCAACGGGGCTCGTCAAGACCTCGGAGCAGCAGCCGGCCGGAGCCCGGTCGGACGCCGCTACTCTTCCGGCGGCCAACCGGGCGGAAACCGGAGAAATGGGCAAACAAAGTCCCGCGCAGGCCGACATCGCGGCCGGCGTGGCGAACCCCAGCAAGGTCATCGAAGCGCGCGCCCGGGTAGCCGCCGCGACCGACCGGATTGACGAGGCCCGTGCTTTGTTGCGGACACATGCATCGGCGGACATGCCGATCTTGTGGTTTCGTCTGGCCGAAACCTACGATCCACTAATCGCTCAGGCCCCGGGTGTTGCGCGGCAGCGCGAGGGGGCGGACATCACCCCGACCGACATTCAATTCGCGCGCTTTTATTATCAACGGGCGCTGACGCACGGCATTGAGGAAGCTCGGGAAAGGCTCGCCGCGCTCAGTCAGTAGGCCAGAAGCCGGTCGGGTGCTTGCCGCCGAGACGACGCACGAAACGGTGGTGCGCGGTATCCACACCCGGAGATCTTGCCCACGTCGTACTTGCGCACGCCGAAAATTATGACGAGGCCGTGCCCGGTGCGATCATCTGGCTTTCGTTTGCAAGACCAGCCTGATATCACCGCCCGGCAAATGCCTATAGCCATTCATGCAGGGTTCACACAGTATCCGTCATATTTTTGGCCGTTACACCCCTATAGGGTTCGACTATCGTGGCGTTGACCTTGACGGTGCCGGCTGCATCTGGACGCGCGTCACATGGAAGGTTCGTTCTTATGAAGTTTTGCAAAATTGGGCTAATGGCCGGTGCACTCCTGGCGGTGACGGCTGGACTGCTGCCAGCGAGCGCTGCCGTGGTCGCGCCCGGGCAAGTAAAATCGATAGACCGAACTGGTCAGTTGATCGACGCGCAATCGGGGCCATTCTTCCAAGGCCAGCGTGGCGGTGCAAATCGCGGCAATCGGGGTGGTCGAGGCGAAGGCCGACGCGGCGGCGGGAACCGGGGTGACGGCAACAGCCGCCGGCGCAGGCCGCCGAGTGGTGATGGTAACCGACGGCGTAGACCGCCGCGCAGCGGCCGCATTCGCGGGGGTGGCGGCGAAGGTGTACCGCGTATCAGACGAGGCGGCGGTGATCGCAGGGCCGGACGTCCCCGAGCCGGTGGCCGCGAAGGGCGCAGGCGCCGTGGTGGGCCAAGATACGGCGACCGCCGCTGGCGTGGGCGGCCCGCACGTCGTGTTCGCCGCCGCCGCGGCGGGCCGTGGATCGACTTCTACCTGCCGCCGATCCTCGGTTATACAGGCTTTTATGATGACTGCGAGTTCTTCTGGCGCCGTTGGCGGCGGACCGGTCGCCGCATTTGGCGTCGGCGCTATTACCGTTGCATCGATTATTGACGTAAAGCGAAGATGGTCAGCTTGAAAATTGAGCGCCCCGACAAGCGGTCGGGGCGTTTTATTTTGGACCTTTTTCGCTCACGGTCCGTTGGGTCGAGCGGCAACGGTCGCGGATCGAGGCGTTTCCAGCCATTTCGGAAAAGCGCTAGCCACCAAAAGACATGGACGACAAGCAAGCGCTCCCACCTACTCCCACTCGATGGTGCCCGGGGGCTTAGACGTGATGTCGTATACGACGCGGTTAATGCCGTCGACTTCATTGATGATGCGGGTTGCGACGCGCCCCAACACTTCGTGATCGAAGGGGAAATAGTCGGCCGTCATTCCATCCGTCGACGTTACCGCGCGCAGACCGCAGACATGATCGTATGTGCGCGCGTCGCCCATAACGCCAACCGTGCGCACCGGCAGCAACACGGCGAACGCCTGCCAGATGTCGTCGTACAAGCCTGCTGAGCGGATCTCCTCAAGATAGATCGCATCAGCCTTGCGCAGAATATCGAGTTTTTGGGGAGTGATCTCGCCCGGTATCCGGATTGCAAGCCCGGGCCCCGGGAACGGGTGGCGCCCAACGAAGGACTGTGGCAGCCCGAGTTCTCGTCCGAGGCGGCGAACTTCGTCCTTGAAAAGTTCGCGGAGGGGTTCCACGAGCCTGAGGTTCATACGCTCGGGCAGGCCGCCGACATTGTGGTGCGACTTGATGGTCACCGAGGGGCCACCGTCAAACGACACACTCTCGATGACATCAGGGTAGAGGGTACCTTGGGCGAGAAAATCCGCGCCGCCTAGCTTTTCAGCCTCTTGCTCGAATACCTCGATAAAAAGCCGGCCGATGGTCTTGCGCTTTAGTTCCGGATCGCTGACGCCACCAAGTTCGCCGAGGAAGCGCTCGGACGCGTCAACGTGGACCAGCGGGATGTGATAGTGCTCCCGAAAAAGCGTCACGACCTCCTGGGCTTCGCCCATGCGCATCAAACCGTGGTCGACGAAAATGCAGGTGAGTTGCTCGCCGACCGCCTCGTGAATAAGGACGGCCGCCACGGCGGAATCGACGCCGCCGGAAAGGCCGCAGATGACCCGGCCGCCGCCGACCTGCTCACGGATAAGTTCGATCTCGCTCGAGCGGAAATGCGCCATGGTCCAGTCGCCCGCGAGCCCTGCGATGTTGCGCACAAAGTTGGTGAGCAATTTTGCTCCATCGGGCGTGTGGACCACTTCGGGATGGAACTGGACACCGAATTGGCGACGCGATTCGTTTGCGATTGCCGCAAACGGTGCGCCGGCGGAAACGGCGATGATCTCGAAGCCTTCGGGTAATTCGGTGACGCGATCGCCGTGGCTCATCCACACTTGTGGCTGGTCACCTTCCTGCCAGATGCCCTCAAAGAGAGCTGAATTGCGTTTAACCTCAAGCTTGGCGCGTCCGAACTCGCGATGGCTGCTGGCGGCGACGCCGCCGCCGAGCTGGTCGACCATGATTTGCTCGCCGTAACAGATGCCGAGTACAGGCAGATCACCTTCGAATACCCAGGCGGGCGCGCGCGGCGTATCGGTGCGCGTGACGCTTGCAGGGCCACCTGAAAGAATGACCGCTTTCGGGTTAAGCCGTGTGCGGGCCTCATCAGCCTTATTGAACGGCACGATCTCCGAATAAACCCCGGCTTCCCTGACGCGACGGGCGATGAGCTGCGTCACCTGGCTGCCAAAGTCGATGATCAGGACCGTATCGGTCGTGTTGTGTACTTGATCCATCATGGCGAGCGCTTACCCCATGGCACGCCTCAGCGCAATCAGGTTGCGGCGGCGTTCAACTGCCAAAGCCGGAAATTCAGCAAAGTGGCGAACGCTACCCACGCGAGATATGGCAGAAACAGATAGGCAGCAGTCGGTACCCGGGTCCAGGCTACCGCAACAAAAGCTATGATTGCCGCCAACATCGCGAGGATATCAACCAGCGCTAAACCGATTTCCTCGCGCCCGAACATGATCCACGGCCAGGCCACATTGAAGGCCAGTTGGACGAACCAGATTACGAGAAGGGCGCTCAGGCCCTCTTTGCGCCAAACAAGCCAGCCAGCAATCGCGATGAAGATGTAAAGGAGTGTCCAGACCGGGCCAAACAGCCAGCCGGGCGGCGTGAAAGAGGGCTTGTTGAGCGCGGCATACCAATCGCCCGGCATAAATTGCGTTCCCGTCAAAGAGACGACTGCGACGACGGCGAAGAACGGCAACAGGCTCAGGTATTTTGTCATTGTGCGTGAAGCTCTCATCAGGATTGACCAATCTTGGCAAGCGTCGCGATCCGGTCGAGTATCTCGTCGATCGCCTGAAGCCCCCAGAAGTGACCCTCGCCGGCGAGTTCTATGATGCGGCAATCGGGAATGCGGCGGCCAAGTTCCATGGCCGCCGAAATCGGCACGATGGTGTCGTCAAGTCCCTGCCAGAGCACCGATGGCGCCGTGATCATCTCATAGTCGACGCCCCAAGGTTCCGAGAAAATTCGATAGTCGGTGCGCGTGCCATCGCCGTCGAAAGTGAGACTTTCCTTCACGTCGGCAATGACGTGACGCTTCTTGACCGGATCATTTAAAATCTCACGATCCGGTTCCGGCAGCGTGCGCACCATAAGGTCGTAGCTCACTTCCGGTGCCAGGCGGAAAATGGCTTTGGCACCACCGATGCCGAAGCGCACGACACGTTCGCGCTGCGCGAGCTTGGTGAAGAACCGCCGCTGAAGGAGCGGCATATCGATCTCGTCGCCGAGATCGGCGACCGGGCCCATCGGCGAGACGAGCCCTAACGAGGCCACGCGGTCGCCGAAGTGTGCCGCGGTGAGCGTCGCATACGGGGCACCGCCCGATATCGCGACGAGTGAGAAGCGGCCAACCGCCGTATGCTTGAGAAGAGCGGCTACGTCGTCCAGCCAGTCCGACAATACGCGTCCCGGCTGAGGCTCGGAGAGGCCAAAGCCCGGGCGGTCAGGCGCAATGATGCGGAGAGCCCGTGCGCGCGCCGGACCTGCCGTCGGCTTGAACATGAAGCGCGTGCCGGGGACGCCGTGGAACGCGAGGACCGGAAATCCGTGCGGGTCACCGTACTCGGCAAACCCGAGCTTTCGGCCATCGGCGCGCCTGAATGTGCTGCCGCATGAAATAATGCCAGTGTCTCCTGGGGCCTCTACCATGTCGTTCAAACCCGTTTCCCGTTCAGAAGCTCCAACGGACGGTCATTGAGAACGCCGAAACGCGGCGAAAAAGAAGCCGTCCGTGCCGTGAGACGACGGTGTTAAAAGAAGTGTCTCGCGCGAACCATCTGCCGAAGTCGGCGGCTCGCCGCCGAGCGTGTGCGGCCAGGTTTCGACGAATGGTGAGATTTCAAATTCGGGCGCGAACTCGCGAAACCAGTTCACCTGATCAACGTTTTCTTCGGGAAGGATAGAGCAGGTTACGTAGACCAAACGCCCGCCTAGCCGGACGAGGTCACGGGCCTTGGAAAGTATGGCGCGCTGTTCTTCACGGCGCGTGGCAAGATGCTCCCTCGTCAGGCGCCACTTGGTGTCGGGCCGCCGCCGCCAAGTGCCGGAACCCGAGCACGGGGCATCGATGAGCACCACGTCGAACCGGTCGCGCAACATCTCGATGGCTGCCTCATCTCCGGGTGGAACCGTTTGGACATTGCGAACCCCGGCGCGCTTCAGGCGATCGAAAATCGGCCTGAGCTGGCGCGGGTCATTGTCATAGGCGTAGATCTGCCCGGTGTTTTGCATTCTCGCAGCCATCGCGAGCGTCTTGCCGCCGGCACCAGCGCACATATCAAGCACCTGTTGATGCTGGCCGACGCCAGAAAGCAAGGCGGCGAGTTGGCTGCCCTCGTCCTGGACCTCAAACCAGCCATTGCCATGCTCGGGTGTCGCCTCGACGGCCGGACTGCGGCCATCTCCTGGAGGATGGGGCACGATGACTGCATCCGGTGCGAAGCGACCTGGCTGCGGCCCGAATTTGGCGAGCGCCTGGAGCACACGATCGCGATCAGCCTTCAAAGTGTTCGCGCGCAGGCCGACCGGCGCGCGTGCGCGGAATGCTGCCATCTCGGCAACGAGCCGCTCGGCGAACACGCGCTTCAGCGACGGTTTCAGGGCTTCAGGAAAATCGGCGGCGATGTGAGGCGGCTGGTCACAAAGTCGATCGGCTCGGTCGGCCTGAAGCGCCGTACTTTCAGCCTCGGTCAGCGGGCCGATCGAATAGCGTGACCCATCATTGGCGGCCGCCACGACGTCGCGAGGGTCCATGGCGAAGGCAATCGGTGCGGCGCCAAGCGCCAAGGCGCGGGGCGCGTCATCCGACATGGCCCAGGCCAGGGAATTCCGGCGCCGCAACGCATCGAACACCAGGTTGGCGATCGCTGCACGGTCGCCGGAGCCGGCGTAACGATTTGCGCGGCGCCAATCGGTAAGTGCCATGCTGGCGGGCAGGTGCCGGCCGAGCACAACCTCTAGCACCTCTGCGCCAGCGGCGATCCGGGCACCGGTTCTCATGGATCCTCTCCGACGTTCGCCTATGAGGCTTTGGCGGCACTCAGATAGGCCAAGTGCCCCTTAAGCGCGTCCGATTCAGTTGTTGCCTGGATAATTCGGGCTTTCACGCGTGATCTTC
>CAZWCL010000123.1:0-8541 GCA_964632265.1 uncultured Hyphomicrobiaceae bacterium
AAAGCTCATCGAGCCGGCGCATCATGCGATCCCGGCTAACCTTTGCGACAATCGAAGCGGCAGCGATCGACAGCGATATCTGATCGCCTCTCACGATCGTCCTGGTTGAACACTCGAGCGCGGGAGGGCGATTGCCGTCGACGAGAACCAAGTGCGGCTGGCGCATCAACTGGGCTACCGCCTCGCGCATCGCCCACATAGTCGCGGCCAACACGTTGTCGCGGTCGACCCGCTCCGCATCAGCAAAGGCGATGCCAACCTCGGCGCACTCGAGGAGACGCTCAAAAAGCGCTTCGCGGCGCGCCTCGGACAGCATCTTCGAGTCGGCGATGCCACTGGGCATGTTGTCGGGATCGAGGACAACCGCTGCTGCGACGACCGGACCGGCCCATGGCCCGCGTCCTGCCTCGTCGACGCCGGCGACGACTTCATGGCCGTCGGCCCTGGCGGCGTGCTCATGATCGAAGGTTGCGCAGACAGGCATGGGCGCCACCGCGTTGCGGCGGCTCTTTGGCCCGTCAACCTTGCCGCCCGCACGGGCGTCAGGCGCCTTTTTGCCAGTCCGGGCTTTGCCGTTTGCCATTCGTTGATCCCCCAAAGCGTCTGCCGTCCAAAGTCTAAAGCAGGCTCATCTGGCCGTCCGCCCCGACAGGGGGTCGGAACAAATCGGTCCGCATGGTGAGACGCCGCTCGTTCAGGCCGTTGCGCCGTGCCGCATTGCGGAACCGTTGTGCGATCAGCTCCGCGAACGGCCCCGTACCGCGTTGACGCAATCCGAACTCAGAACGGTAATCGACGCCCCCGTGCATACCCTGAAGCAGATTGATCACGCGATTCGCCCGATCCGGAAACTGCTCCTCCAACCACTCGCGAAACAGTTGCTTGAGTTCAAGCGGCAGGCGTAACAGCACATAAGAGGCGCTTTCGGCACCCGCTTCGCCACCGGCCTCCAGCAAAGCCTCGATTTCGTGATCGTTAAGCCCCGGGACGATCGGCGCCGTCATGATCGTCGTCGGAATGTCCGCAGCGCTCAACTCACGAATGGCATCGAGGCGTCGAACGGGCGTTGCAGCGCGCGGCTCCATGGCGCGCGCCACGCGACCGTCCAGTGTCGTCACGGAAAGAGCGACCCGGACAAGGCCGTCGCGCGCGAGGTCAGCTAGGATATCGATGTCACGCACGACCAGGGCCGACTTCGTCACGATGCCCACGGGATGCCGTGTGCGGGCCATGACCTCGAGGATGCGGCGCGAAAGTTCGTAAGTCTTTTCAATCGGCTGGTAGGGATCGGTGACGGCGCCGAGTGCGATGGTCTTCGGCTGGTAGCGCGGATGAGCCAAGGCCTCTTCTAGCAGTTCGGCGGCATTAGCCTTGGCATAAAGCTTTGTTTCGAAGTCCAATCCGGGCGAATGACCGAGAAAAGCATGGCCCGGGCGCGCATAGCAATAGATGCAACCGTGTTCACAACCGCGATAGGGGTTCACCGACTGGTCGAACGAAATATCCGGGCTATCGTTCTTGGAAATGATCGATTTTGCCTGCTCGATCCGCGTCTGCGTCGTCAATCGCTCGAGCGTTGCGAGGCCGTTCCAACCATCGTCACTGTCGAGGCGCGTCTGGTGCTCGAAGCGTCCAGAAACGTTGCTGAGCGCACCACGGCCGCGACGGCGCTCGCGATGAACTCCCTCGATGCCGCCGCCGCAATCATCCCGGCCTTCACGTCTGGCGCGGTCGCCGCCGCCGCGACCGTCGCGTGACAAAGCGCCGACTGAGGCGACATTTCTCGTTAGTGCATCCGCCATGACCAAGCCTCACTCAACAATCTTGAGGTCACACGTAAACAAAGCAGGAACATTTAGCAAGTTCATCTTGAACATTGTGTGCACAGAGAGACGGCTCGTCGACCTCTGCCTGCGGCATGCCAAATCGCCGTTGCATCCCGGCGACAGCTCGCTAGTGTGCCGATCTTGGCGGACCCAAGCCTCGAGCGTATCCATGATCTCGGTCGTTATCCCAACGCTGAACGCGGCGCCTTTGTTGACGAAGACATTTGCCGCGCTGGTGCCAGCGGTGGTCGACGGGGTGGTGCGCGAGGTGATCGTCGCAGACAGCGGTTCGGGGGATGCAACGCAGAAAATCGCTGACGAAGCCGGAGCGCGCCTCCTCGTATGTGATGCGGGCCGCGGCGTGCAACTCGGGGCGGGGGCAGAGATTGCTCGGCATCCATGGCTTCTCTTTCTTCACGCAGACACTGTGCTGGAGGCCGGCTGGCACCACAAGGCCCGAACGTTTATCGACCAGGTCGAGACGGGACGGCGGCGGCATGCGGCGGCGACATTCCGATTTGCCCTCGACGACGATGGGCTTCGCCCGCGGATCGTCGAATGGGGGGTGGGGCTGCGCACGGTCGTAGGGGCGCTGCCGTACGGTGACCAAGGCCTGCTGATTTCCCGGCTTCTCTATGATGAAGTTGGCGGGTTCAGCGCGATGCCGCTGTTCGAGGACGTCGACATCGTGCGCCGCATCGGAAGGCGCCGGCTGACGATGCTGCCGGTCAAGGCTTCAACCGGCGCGGCGCGTTTCCGCGAGGCAGGATATGGCCGGCGCGTACTGCGCAACTGGTGGTGTGTCGCGCTATATTATCTCGGCACGCCGGCCGAACGGCTTGTGAAGATCTACAATGCCTGACCTGATGAACATGCGGGGCGGCAAAACGTTGCCGGACCACCGGCATGGCAGCAAACTGCTTCGCAGCCCTCGCCGGCAGCTTGTCATCATGGTCAAGGAGCCGGTCATGGGCCGTGTCAAGACACGGCTCTCACAGCAACTCGGTTTCGTCCGCGCGACCATGTTCTACCGGCAGACTCTTGCTCAAGTGATCGGGCGCCTCGCGTTCGATAGGCGATGGCACACGTCGCTGTCTGTTGCACCCACAAGCGCCGTCCACAGCACCATGCTCCCCCTCGGCCCAGCCCGTCTGGCCCAGGATCGTGGCGACATCGGCCAGCGCATGCAATCGATCTTCGACTGCGGCGCTGCCGGGCCGGTTGTCGTGATCGGCACCGACATTCCGGGCGTTCAGCCTTGCGACATTGCCAATGCCTTCGGAGCTCTCGGCCGCCACGACCTCGTCTTCGGGCCGGCCGAGGATGGCGGCTTCTGGTTAGTCGGGATGCGGCGGACGCCGCGGATTTTGAAAGCTTTCGATAAGATCAGGTGGTCGAGCGAACACACGCTGCACGACACGCTTGTCGGTCTCGACGATGGCGTAAGCGTTGCGTTCGTCCGCCGGCACAGCGACGCCGACGAGGCCCGCGATCTCGTCCATCTTGCCCCGATCCTCGGGCGGCGCGTGTTGTCAGGGGCTGCTGACGCGCTGTCGCGTTACCATATCGCAACGTCGACCGCTGCCCGATCTGAATAAGCGGGACTTTAATGTTGACTTATTGTAGTTTGTTGATCTGGGAGAGTGTGGAGACGATCAACAATGGCGCAGGCATATCCTCAGTTTTCGCCTGTCCAGATATGGGAAGCTGGACAACGGGCCATGTCTGAGGGCCGCAACGAATACGCGGCGCAGTTTTTTCAACATCTGATCGACCATTACAGCGAAACGCCGGAAGCTGCGGCCGCTCGTGATGCAATGGCGCGGCTCTATCCGGGCGGCCCGATCGGCACGGGGCAGCCGCCAGCAAATGCGGTTAACGGTCAGGCCGCAGACCACGGAGCTGCAGCGGCGGAGCGGCAGCCTAGTCAGGTCAACGCATCCGCAATCAGCGGCTATCCGGGAGGCCAGTATCCCAATGGCACCCAGGCCTCTCACCCCCAAGGCGCGCCTCCGCGCCCTTACGACCAGCACGAGTTGCGCGCCGATCCTCGCTTCGGCCAGCAGGCGCCGCCACCTCATGGCGGGCACCCAAGTGATCCGATGCCGCGCCACATGTCGCGGGCTCCGGGGCAGGCGCCTGAAGCAGCGGCACCGGCCCAACGGATGTTCGTGCCGACGCCGGAGAAAAACTACATCATTGGCCGCGTGATCGCCGGATTGGTCCTCTTGGTCGGCATCGCGGGTATGGTGTTCGGGGTCGGCCTGATCTACGCAGCGTTTGCCGATCCATCACTTTTCAAAGTCATCGGACTTACCGGTGACGGTGATGCGTTATTTTTCAGCGGCGCCGTGTTCCTCGGGTCGCTCATCGCTCTGCTCGTGGCCCAGATGTCAACCGCCGTCTTCGATGGCGCCGATGCGGCCAGCGATATTGCCCGCCTCGAGCGATACCGCACCGGTGACATCGGAGACGACGACTCGTGAGCGTTGTACGGCGGTTGTTTGCGCTCGCTCACGGCCTGTGCCGCCCAGTCAGCTACAGCCGGCCTGCACGGACCCCGGCGCGGCGCTATTTCTCCAACATCCGCGGCATGATTTCCACAAAATTGCAGGGTTGGTGTCGGTTATCGAGCTGATACTGCAAAATGCCCTGCCACGCATCCTTACAGGCGCCAGGAGAGCCCGGCACGCAGAAAATAAACGTCCCGTTCGCAGAGCCGGCGCAGGCGCGCGACTGGATCGTCGAAGTTTGTATCTTGTTGTAGGAGAGCAAGTGGAAGACCGTCGAGAAGCCATCGATCTGCTTCTCAAAAAGCGGCTGCAAAGCCTCCGGGGTGACGTCGCGGCCGGTAAAACCGGTGCCGCCCGTCGTGATCACCACATCGATGCCAGCATCCGCGATCCAGGCGCCGACCCTGCCCTGCAGCGCGTCAACATCATCAGCCACAATGGCCCTGTCCGCGAGCTTGTGGCCGGCCTCTTCAAGCATAGTGACGAGCGCACCGCCGGAAGCGTCGGTCTCCATAGTGCGTGTATCCGATACCGTAAGGACGGCAATGTTGACCGGGATGAACCGCCGGCTCTCATCGATCTTCGCCATGGCATTTCTCCTCCGCGCCTGACGGCCTGGAAACTGGCCTGGGCTCTGGCTTCGGCTCTCTGGCTTCGGCTCGGGCCTCAAGTCAGCTTAAAGCCCTTGGATTTGATAAACGCTCCGAAATCGGCCCGCTCCGGGCTCGCATATTGGCGCGCCTTGTCCTCTGACCAAGTATAGCGCGCGGAAGTTCCGAAGCGGTCGACCTGACGTTGGTCGGTCGGGTGGTGGATAGCGTAGCGGCGGTCGTCGTAGGCGGTGACCAGCCGCTCAATATTCGCGTCATCGAAACGATCGACGTGGACTGTCGCCTCAAGCGGCAGGCGCACGCTCATGTGCCCTTTTCCGGATGGCCAGCCGAGGCCGAGACCGACCGCGGGAAAGACGAACTCAGGCAACTCGAGGAGGTCGCTCACCAGCCGGCAGTCGTTGCGTATGCCGCTGATCGGGCAGCAGCCTAGACCGATCCCCTCAGCCGCCGTTACGAAAGCCTGCATTGCTATCCCGGCATCAATGGCCGGATTGAAGAAGGCATCGAGATGGTCGTTCTCGAACGGTTTGCCACGCCAATCATGAATTTGGCGCTGACGTTTGTTGTTGGCGCAGAAAACCAGCAACGCCGGTGCATCCGCGATCCAGGCCTGGCCGACCATTGCGGCGAGTTCTGCGTGCTTGTCACGGTCCTGGACGATGATGATATCGCGCGCCTGCATATCGCTTTTTGAGGGGGCCGAGAGGGCGACGGCTGCCAACATGCGGATGAGTTCGAGGCTGACCGCATCCTGCGTGTAGCGGCGGTGCGACCGACGGCTTGCCATCGGCGCCAAAGAGGCGACGTCGACGTCTTCCGGGGGGCGCCCGAGGTCCGCATCAAAGCGGTGGTTGAGCGCCTTCAAAGTGTCTGACATGCCGTCACTCCCGCTAGTGTTTATTGCGCGCAATCTGCGGCGCGCGTTTTCAATTCCAAGAATCCTAAGCGCTCGCTCACGCCCCGTCGAGGCGCTTGCGGATTGCCAGGAGATCACGCCAGGCGTGGCGCTTGTGCGCCGGGCTGCGCAGCAGATAGGCGGGGTGCAACGTCGGCATGACCGGGATGGTAAGTGGCGGTTGGTCCCCGCCTCCCGGCACGCTCATCTCGCGCCATTTCCCGCGCACCTTCATGATGCCCTGCTGCGTATCGAGGATCAGTTTTGCAGCCGCGCCGCCGAGTGTCACTATGATTTCAGGCTCCACCAGCCTGATCTGGCGTTCGAGGAAAGGCCGGCACACCAGCGTCTCCTGGGGCGTCGGCACTCGGTTTCCGGGTGGGCGCCAATAGACGACATTCGTTATGTGTGTGTCGATTTCACTGAGCCCGATCGTATCGAGCATCTTGTCCAGCAGTTGTCCGGCGCGGCCAACGAACGGCTTTCCGGCTAAATCCTCATCGCGACCCGGCGCTTCTCCAATGACCAACACCCGGCCGCTCACTGCGCCGCGATAGAAACAGAGGTTCTTGGCCGTCTTTTTCAGGCCACAGCCGTCGAACGATTTGAGAAGCTCATGCAGTTCGTCCAGCGAACCCGCCTTGCGGGCCTCGGCCCGTGCGTTGGCCTCAGCCACTTCATCGGAAACCGTGACTGCGGGCGGCTGCCCTGCCGGTGGACGGTGCGCGTCCGGCGTGGCACCGGTCTGCGGTGCATCAGTCCGCCCACGCGGTGCGGCCGCGGACGGCATTTCCGGCGCCGTCGGCCCCGTCCCCGGCGGCCGCTCCGGCATGCGCTCGCGCAGCAAGGCATCAGCGCGCGGCGGCGGGGCCACCCCTTTCGCAAGCCAGTCCGTCGGTTCGGCGGCAACGACTTCGTCGGCACCCATGTCGCGGAGCCAGGCCAGCGCCGCAACGAGCGTTGCGCGCCTCCCACCGTTCTCAGCTCCGTCCTCGTATGGATCAGCGTTTGACATAGGCCGATATTAGGCTCACCAGGCGGCCGGGTCCAAGCCGTTGTGAACCGTGGCGTCTTGATCATCGTTACGTTCATTGCCGCACCGGCTTGACGGCAGTCAACTCAATCTCCGATATGCTCATTCAATAACTTCTCGCAGCCAGAATGGATTGAAGATGACCGAGAACGGCGCCGCAGCTCTATCCGAGACCACCGAACGAGAGTCGATGGAATTCGACGTCGTGATCGTCGGGGCAGGCCCGGCTGGTCTGGCCGCCGCGATCCGGATCATGCAGAATGCGGCGGAGGCAGAAACCGAGATCAGCGTCGTCGTTCTGGAAAAAGGCTCCGAAGTTGGCGCTCACATCCTGTCCGGTGCCGTCATTGACCCGGTCGGGCTCGAAACCCTGATCCCCGATTGGCGCGAAAAAGGCGCCCCCGTGACCACCGAGGTCACCCAAGACAAATTTTCGATCCTCGGCCCGGCCGGCTCATTGTCGCTGCCGAATTTCCTCATGCCGCCGCTGATGGGCAATCATGGCAACTACATCGTCAGCCTCGGTGATGTAACGCGCTGGCTCGGCGAACAGGCCGAAGCCCTCGGCGTCGAAGTATACCCCGGTTTTTCCGTCAATGAAGTACTCTACAACGACGATGGTGCGGTCTACGGCGTCGCCACCGCCGACATGGGCGTTGGCAAGGACGGCGAGAAGAAAGATACCTACACGCCCGGCATGGAGTTGCACGGCAAATACGTCATGTTTGCCGAGGGCGCGCGCGGTTCGCTCTCGAAGCAGCTCATCAAGAAATTCGCCCTTGACCGCAACTGCGAGCCGCAGAAATTCGGCCTCGGCATGAAAGAGCTTTGGGAAGTTGCGCCGGAAAAACACCGCCCCGGCCTTGTCCAGCACACGTTTGGTTGGCCGCTCAATTCCAAAACCGGGGGCGGCTCGTTCCTCTACCACTACGGCGACAATCTGGTGGCAGTCGGCTTCGTGGTGCACCTCAACTATGCCAATCCGTACCTGCGACCCTATCAGGAGTTCCAGCGCTACAAGACGCATCCGGCGATCGCGCCAACGTTCGAAGGCGGCAAGCGTATCGCGTATGGGGCGCGAGCGATAACAGAAGGCGGGTGGCAGTCGCTTCCAGAACTCGTTTTCCCCGGTGGCGCGCTGCTTGGCTGTTCGGCCGGCATGGTCAACGTGCCGCGTATCAAGGGCAGCCATAACGCTATTTTGTCCGGCATATTCGCCGCCGATGCCGCCGTTGATGCCCTCGTCGAAGGGCGCTCACACGACCGCCTCGACGCCTACGAGGTCGCCGTTCGAGAAGGACCGATCGGCCAGGACCTTCGCAAGGTGCGCAATGCTAAGCCGTTCTGGTCGAAGTTCGGTACCTACCTTGGCATTGGTCTTGGCGGCATCGATATGTGGCTCAACACCATCATACCCGGGCGCGGTCTCGGCTATACCCTGAAGCATGGCAAAACGGACGGGGAGGCGACCGCCAAAGCCAGCCGCTATAAGCCGATCGACTACCCCAAGCCCGACGGCAAGCTCACCTTCGACCGATTGACCAACCTCTCGTTCTCAGGCACCAACCATGAGGAAGACCAGCCGGTCCACCTCAAGCTCACCGATCCGGCCATTCCGGTTCAGATCAACCTGCCGGAATACGCTGAACCCGCACAACGG
>CAZWCL010000124.1:0-8515 GCA_964632265.1 uncultured Hyphomicrobiaceae bacterium
CGTGAACAGGATGTAGAAAAACAGCATCGATACCGCCATGAAGCGATAGTAGTCGAGGGCGTCACGTAAGGTGTTGCCGTTGAATGAAAACTCGACCAATTGGTCGATCTGCTCATGTTTTGAATCGTGATAGAAGATAATAAAAATGACGGTGCCGATCATCATCGCACTGATCACGATGGCGACGACGACGGAGGCTTGCAGGTTCTGCAGGAACAGCATCTCCCGGCTCTCTCATATCGCAAGCGCACTTGGCGCCGGCCCGTTTAAGTTTCTACAACTCGTGCCTGAACAACGTGTCGCGCATATCGCTCCGCTGATTGACTGAACGCCACCGACAACACCATCAGCTACTAATACCACCTGCCAGTGTCGGCACGTCGAGTGGCAGGAAGCCGTAATGGCGCATCCACCGAAGGTCGGCGGAGAACATGTCACGCAGGTCCGGAATGCCGTACTTGAGCATTGTTATGCGATCTAGTCCCATGCCGAACGCGAAGCCCTGGTAACGTTCGGGATCGAGGCCGCAATTGGCAATGACGTTCGGGTGGACCATGCCGGACCCGAGAATTTCCAGCCATTGCCCCGGTTTGCCGATAGCCGCCGCATCAACATCGACCTCCATCGATGGTTCTGTGAACGGAAAGTGCGACGCGCGGAACCGCATTTTGACTTCGTCGACCTCGAAGAAGGCCTTGCAGAACGCCTCCAAACACCACTTGAGATGACCGAGATGGGTCGCTTCGTCGATCACCAGCCCTTCGATCTGGTGGAACATCGGCGTGTGGGTCTGGTCGCTATCGCTGCGGTAGACCCGGCCGGGCGCAATAATGCGTATCGGTGGCTTCTCACTGACCATGGTGCGGATCTGTACTGGGCTGGTATGCGTGCGAAGCACCATGCGGGCGCGATCGTCCGGGACATCGTCGCTCGGCAGCGAGCCGGACAGATAAAAGGTATCGTGTTCTTGCCGCGCCGGATGGTCGGCCGGAATGTTGAGCCGGGTAAAGTTGTAATCGTCCGATTCTATATCGGGACCTTCCGCGACCGCGAAACCCATGTCCGCGAAAATCTCGGTGATCTCGTCGAATACTTGGCTGACGGGATGGATGCGCCCCTCAAGTTGCGGGCCGAGCCGTACCGGCAGGGTAACGTCGGCGCGCTCTGTCGCGAGGCGCCGGCTGAGTTCGGCGGCTTCGAGTTCGCGCCGCTTGGCGTCGATCTCATCGGTGACACGGGTTTTCAGAGCGTTGACGGCCTGGCCGTAGGCCTTGCGTTCCTCTGGCGCCATTTTGCCGAGCCGCTGCATGAGGGCGGATATCCGGCCCTTTTTGCCGATGGCCGAGACACGCACGGCATCGAGCGCCGCGAGGTCGCCCGCCCCCGCGATCTCGGTTGCCAAATCCGACTCGAGTTGAGAGAGCTCGGCGTCTTCCATCTGGGTGATGCTCGCTGCAGTGATCAGTGCGTCGTCGAACCAGGAGGCACCATGATGCGAAACGCCATAACACACGGAAGGCGCACTACCTAGATCATTTCCGGTTTAGTTGAAGACCTTCATAACCGAGGCCTTCGCCGGATAAACCGGAAAAAATGATCTACTCCAATAGTGTAGAGCGGGACTACCGACTCCAGTGAAATCGCGAAAGCGATTCCACCAAGGTCGGACCCGCTCTAGAGGCAGCGCAGCCACGTGTGGCGGGTTGCTTGTGTTGGCTCGACGACGTCGCGCGCGGGTTACGCGCGCGCTGAGGCTGCCGAGTCGACTGCCGACTTCGCCTGTTGGACAAGCGCGCCAAAAGCGTCGGCGTCTTTGACGGCGATATCGGCAAGCACTTTGCGGTCGATCTCGATGCCCGCCTTGTTGAGGCCATCCATGAACCGGCCGTACGTCATGTCGTGCTGGCGTGCGGCGGCGTTGATACGCTGGATCCAGAGCGATCGGAACGTCCGCTTGCGCCGTTTGCGGTCGCGATAGGCATATTGCATCGATTTCTCGACGGCCTGTTTCGCGACGCGGATGGTATTCTTGCGGCGGCCATAAAAACCTTTGGCGGCCTTAATGACTTTCTTGTGCTTGGCGTGAGCCGTCACGCCGCGTTTTACGCGTGCCATGGAAGGCGTCTCCTTGGAAGATCAGGTGTTGCTGGCTGGGTTCTTTAGCGGGTCGGAAGCAGGCGCGCCTCTATTCCTTGCCGCGCTGGTAGGGCAGGAACTTCTTCACGATCTTCGTATCCGCGTCACACAGCACCATCGTGCCGCGGGCATCGCGAATGAATTTCTTCGATCGCTTGATCATGCCGTGCTGTTTGCCAGCGGCTGCCGCCTTGACCTTGCCAGTGGCCGTCACCTTGAAGCGCTTTTTCGCGCTCGCCTTGGTTTTCAACTTGGGCATTTCGCTCTCCTTGAAATTAGAAAGGATGGTGATCTATCGAGCCCAAACGCAACGCACATCCGACAAGACCGCCCAAGGCACCCGCCGGGGCAGATGCCTGAGATGATCTTATTTTTCGGAGCTTGTGGCGGGGTCACCAAAGCAAATAGGCCGTCACGGCATGCCCCGCCGGACGACCAGCCGCGCTTATACGGCGGCCTGCGCCAGGATGCAAGTGTTTCTCGCCTGCGGCACTGACCGGCGTATCGTCCTCAGGCTTTCGGCGCCAGAACCATGACCATTTGCCGGCCTTCGAGACGAGGCTCGGACTCGACCTTGGCAATCTCTTCCGTATCGCCCTTGACTTTGAGGAGGAGATCGCGGCCCAGCTGCTGGTGGGCCATTTCCCGGCCACGAAAGCGCAGTGTTACCTTGACCTTGTCGCCTTCGTCGAAGAAGCGGTTCATGGCCTTCATCTTCACCTCATAGTCATGGGCGTCGATATTCGGGCGCATTTTAATTTCTTTGACTTCGACGGTCTTTTGCTTCTTACGGGCCTCGGCGGCTTTTTTCTGCTCTTGATATTTAAATTTGCCGAAATCCATTATTTTCGCGACAGGCGGGCGCGCATCGGGCGACACCTCGACCAGGTCAAGCCCGGCATCCATGGCGCGTTGGAGTGCATCGTTTTTGTCGACAACCCCGACATTTTCGCCGGTTTCGTCGATCAATCTAACCTCTCTCGCGAGAATGGCCGCGTTTGTTTTGGGGCCTTGTGGTTCGCGATCCTGTTGGCTTCTGTGTGGGCGACGGATGGTGCAGTCTCCTGATGCTGTTAAAAAAATACGGTCGCTGTCTGCCTGAAATGGCAAATGCTTTCTGCAACGGCCGAAATCGCCGACAAACGCCGCATCAGACAGATTGAGAAGAAGCCGCCGTAAGTCAAGGCATTTTGGCCACTCACGGTGTATCAAACGCCGGTTTTGCGCCGTTGGTTCCGACGGTTCGGAGCACTTCATCGTAGACGGCGAGCGTTCTCGATTTCATCAAGCCTGTCGTGTAGTTCGCCTGAACATTGGCCCGAGCATTCGCACCTATTTGCCGACGCTGGTCGTCAGGCAGTGCGAGGGCGTGCGCAAGATGGCGGGCAAGATCAGCCGGATCTCCCGGAATGGCGAGCCAGCCGGTTTGCATCAGCGGTGCCGTCTCCGGCGGCGCCAACACAGTTTCCGGCGGCGCGCCGTGACGTGTTGCGATGACGGGGCACCCCATCGCTTGCGCCTCGACGGCGGTGCGCCCGAAAGCTTCCGGTTCTGTGGATGCGACCACAGCGGTGTGCGCGGCGGCAAAAGCACCCGGCATGTCGCTTTCGTGGCCGACCAGAAGTACCCGACCCCGAAGCCCATGAGCTTCAATCTGGTCGATGAGGCTTTCTCGATAAGCCTCACGCCCCTGATGGTCACCGGCAAGCACGACCACCGCCTCCTGCGCCGCCGGCTGATCGGCGATCTGGGCGAAGGCGTCGATGAGCACGCTTTGCCCCTTCCACCCGGTCAGCCGGCCGGCGAGCAGCACGATGCGCTGATCTTGGGCCACGCCCCAACGGTCGCGGATACCTTGGAGGCGCGTGTGGTCGACCGCAGCCGGATCGAACGCGGCCGCGACGCCGCGAGGGATCACTCGTATGCGGTCACATGGCAAGTCATAGCGTGATCGGATAAGGCGGGCGGTGTAATGAGAGTTGGCGATCACCAACTCGCCGCGCACCATCACGCGGTTATAAGCGCGCTTGAGGCGGCCGTTTTCACCGTAGGCGCCATGATACGTGGTGATGAATGGTAGGCCCGAAGCACGCGCGGCAAACAGTGTGCTCCAGGCAGGCGCGCGGCTGCGGGCATGCAGAAGGTCTGCACGCCGCATCCGGGCGAGCGTTGCAATGGCGCGGCCATTGCGCCAGATCTGAACTGGGTTTTTGGTCGCAACAGGCATGCGGATCAGTTCGCCGCCAGCCGCGGCGAGATCCTTTTCCATGCGGCCGCCTTCACTGACGACGAGTGCGGTGCCGCCCGCCTCCGTGATCGCAGCACACATTTCTATGGCCGAGAGTTCCGCACCACCGGTTTCGAGTTCGGGCACGACTTGCAGTATGGTCGGCGCTGGCATGGTCACGTCGGCAATCGTCTCGTTTTCTGGAGTAGGAGCAGCATCCCATGTCACATACCGCACGACCAGACAAATCGCTCGAATTTCTCGACGACGAGAACGATGACCGAATTGCCGTGCTGCGCCGCGAAGGCTGCGCGCCGGGCATATTCTGGATGCAGGGCTTCAAATCCGAAATGACAGGCCTCAAAGCCACGACGCTCGACGAATGGGCGGCTGAAACGGGCCATGCCTGCACCCGCTTCGACTATTCAGGCCACGGCCAGTCTGGAGGCCGTTTCGACGAGGGCACGATTTCGCGCTGGCTGGACCAGTCGGAAGCGGTGTTCGAGCACGCGACCGACGGACCACAGGTCATCGTCGGCTCGAGCATGGGCGGCTATTTGGCACTATTGTTGGTGCGGCGTTTTCTAGCTGTCTCATCGTGCGGCAGGCCGGGCCGTATCGGCGCCATTGTGCTGATCGCGCCGGCCTGGGACATGACCGAACGGCTGATGTGGGCACGCGCCACTGACGAAGCGAAGCGCAGCATTCTAGACGAAGGCGTGTGGTATCGCCCCTCGCAATACGGCGATCCCTATCCCATTACCCGCCGCCTGATCGAGGATGGCCGCCGCAACCTGATCGGCACCGCCCCCTGGAACCCCGGCTGCCCGGTCGAGATCATCCACGGCCGGCTCGATCCCGATGTGCCGTTCGCCCATAGTGAACTGTTGTGCCGGTCGTTGCCAAGTAAGTGCGTGCGCCTGATCGAGGTGCCGGATGGCGAACACCGCCTGTCGCGGCCCGAAGATCTGGCTGTCATGTTGCAATCAGTCGCGCGCCTCGCCGCGAGGCTCGAAGCGGACTAAGAAATCTTTTGCCGCCATCTCGAAAATTTTGACGTGGGCACCGTTCCACGGCAACGTCGCATCCGCGCGGCGGCCGGCCGCAAGGCCGAAGTACCGTGACCACTGAGTTCTGCAACAGCCTGCTAGGAGCCCTCAGTGCCCTGTTCGCCAGCAAGGATGGCCGCCAGACCTTCGCGGTATGTCGGATAAGAAAGTGAGACGCCGAGTACATCGTGGATGCGGCCATTCGAGACGCGCTTGTTTTCAGCGTAGAAACTCGCCGCCATGGGGCTGAGATCAGCGTCTTCGAGGGCGACCGCCGGTGGTGGCTCTAAGCCGATCAACCGGGCGGCATGGGCGATGACGTCCTGCGGCGGGGCAGGCAGGTCGTCAGCTACATTGAAGATCATGCCCGCTCTCGCACCAGCCGGGCGGGCCAAAGAGATCGCCGCCTGAACAATCAGTGCAATATCGTCGACGTGTATCCGGCTGAAGACCTGACCGGGCTTGATAATGCGCTGCTGATTGCCGCGTCTCAGACGGTCGAACGCACTCCGGCCCGGCCCGTAGATGCCGGCGAGGCGGAAGATGTCCACGGTCAAGTCGTGCCGTTGGCCGAGCGCCTGCCATGCCGCCTCCGCCCGTGCCCGCCGAACGCTGCGCGCGTTCTCGGGTTTCGGCGGTGTCGTCTCCTCCACCCATTCGCCATCCCGGTTCCCGTACACCCCGGTCGTCGAGCCGTAGCCGATCCACGCGAGCGGACCAGACGCCGGCAGTATCCGATCAAGGTGTTCCGCGATCCGGTCACCGCGTGCGCCCGGCGGCGCGGACACGAAGAGGTGACTGACGTCGGCCAGACCATCGCGGAGCGAGTCATCATCCGTGTTGGCTTCGCTGTCATAGACGAAGCCACTGTGGCCATCGTCCTCGATACGCGTGACTTCGCTGGCGCGTCGCGTCGACCCGGTGATGCGCCAGCCGTCAGCAGCCATGAGCTTTGAGAGTGCTCTGGCCGTATAGCCGTAACCAATGAGAGCTAGGTGATGAGGCATGCCGGAGGGTCTCATGTTGCCTGGATTGTGGGATGGCCGGAAAGCGCCATGCGCCACTCGGCCAGAACATCCGGATCCGTTTCCGATCTACCGAATGCATTATGGCTCTCGTGGACCATATTGATTGAAGCTAACTCACGCAGCGCCCACACCGCCATCGCCCTCACCAAGGGTGATGGATCGCGGAGCAGACGGCGAATGGCCGGAACGTGCATGGCGTCGCCAGAGTTTCCGGCGGCGATCAGTACGTTGCGCACAAACCTGTCGCGGCCGGTGCGCTTGATCGGCGTTCCCTGAAAGCGCTGCCGGAAAGTCCTGTCATCGAGCCCGAGAAGTTCGCCGAGCGGCGGATCGTCGGTTTCATTACGCGCCTGAAAGCGTTGTTCCCGGCTCATCCGGGCAAACTTGTTCCAGGGACATACGGCCAGACAATCGTCACAACCGAAGATGCGATTCCCGATCGGCCTGCGGAACTCGGGTGCGATGTGGCCGGCGTGTTCGATCGTGAGATAGGCGATGCAGCGCCGCGCATCGAGCTTGTAGGGAGCGGGGAAGGCATCCGTCGGACAGATATCGAGGCATTGGCGGCACGACCCGCAGTGATCGGCCTCTGGCGCATCAGGCGTCAGCGTCAGGTCCGTGAGGATCGCGCCGAGAAAGAGCCAGGAACCATGCGTGCGCGAGACGAGATTTGTGTGCTTGCCTTGCCAACCGACGCCCGCCGCCTGCGCCAGAGGTTTTTCGAGAAGCGGCGCTGTGTCGACAAAGACTTTCACCTGGGCATCCGGCTGCGATGCAATAAGACCGGCGAGTTGTTTGAGACGCCCCTTGATGACGTCGTGATAGTCGCGCCCTTTGGCGTAGCGCGCGATGACCCCTCGGTGCCGTTCCTCCAGTCGCTGAAGCGGGGTCGGGTCCGGTCCCTCGCCATAGTTGGCCCCCAGCATGATAACCGACCGGCAGTCATTCCAAAGCCGGCGCGGGTTGGAGCGGCGCTCGAGTGTATCCGCCATCCACGACATTGTACCGTGCCGGCCCGCTTCGACGAATTCCTTGAGCCGTTCCGCCTCGATGGCGATCCGGTCCGGCGATGTGATTTGGCATACGTCGAAGCCGAACCGCTGGGCACGGTCTTTCAATTGGATTTCTAGTGTTTGTGCCAAGCGTTTGCATCACCGCTAAGAATGTGATCGGTGCGATATATATAGAGACCGCCTGGGCGGATGCCGAGACCTTACCATTTACAATAAGCGCATCTGGCGCGGGAAGAACGATCAGAAGTCGGGATCTGCATAGTACGCGGGCGGAGCGAGCCCGGGCACCCGGTCTTCGAGGATCGGTTCGAATGAGCGCCGCGATTTGATGCGCACATACCAGTCGCGCGCGGACGGATAGCGATCCCAATCGATCAGCCCCAGATAGTCGAGACATGAGATATGTCCCGCTGCGGCAAGGTCAGCGAAACTGAGTTCGTCGCCAGCCAGCCAGCGCCGATAATCGGTCAGGAAGCCGATGTAGCGCATATGCTGCTTGAGGTTTTGAGTCGTGGCGATGAGGATCTCCGAATCTGGTGAGTGCCCGCGAACACAGGCTGCGCGCGCATAGTGCTTCTCGTAAAGGAGGTCACGCGTCACCTCTCTGTGGCATTTGTCATGAAACCAGTCGACCAGTCGCCTTGCCTCGGCGCGCTCTTCGATGTCGCCGGGAAACAAGGGCGGCGGTCGTTCGGTATAATCATGCGGGCCGTCTTCGCGAGCGGCATCCGCGAGATATTCCGCAATCGGATAGGACCCGCACAGTACCATGTGGTTGTCGAGTTCGAGAACAGGCAGGTTGCCGCCAGGGTTCATGGCGAGGAACTGGCTCCGCCAGGCCCATGGCAGTTCCACTTGCAACTCGTACTGAATCTGCATCTCGTTCAGCACGAGGCGGATCGAGCGTGAATGTGGACAGAGCGGAAAATGCGTAAGCCGGTTCATTGCGGTCAGCGGGCCGTTTCATGGGCAGGCACGAAACGCGGACGTGCCTGTGAATAACGCCGGCAATAAGGTCCTGCGGGGGGCACCAGGCCATAATCGATATCATTGATTCGGCAG
>CAZWCL010000125.1:0-4241 GCA_964632265.1 uncultured Hyphomicrobiaceae bacterium
GGAGCTGGCCTGCGCCTGCGCGGGCGCGGCCCTAAGGGCCGGGTCGCGTGCGCTCCCTATGAGCGCTTCAGTCTAAACCTGAAACGCTTTAGCAGGCTGCCAGGAAGTGGCCGGCGCGGCGGCGAGCATGAACGGTGATTGTGTTGCGGGTGGCGGGTCGATGATTGCGCAATGGCTAATGAGCAAGTAGGCAGTGTTCATCAAGCCGGGAGGCGGTGCTCAGCGAGTCCGCTAGGCAGTGGCGAACTCTTCTCTTTTTTGACGCTTTCGACGACATGTTGGCGTGATAGCGTACATTCGACGTGAGACGTTGCTTTCGTCCCCCCGGCCTCCGAAAACAGCGATTGAGCCGGGCCAGCATAGCCGGACGAGGTAAAGCCATGGACGTTTACAAACAGGTAGCGGGGAAAATCGACCGCGCGCTGGCGGCCTTGCAGGCGAAAGGCATATTGCCGGCCGAACTGGAGATGAAGCCGGCGGAGGTGCAGGAGCCGCGTGATCCGGCACATGGAGACGTGGCGTCCAACGCCGCGATGGTTCTGGCGAAACGGGCGGAGCTCAAGCCGCGCGATCTGGCTGCGGCTATCGGTGCCGAACTCGCGGGCGATGATGATTTCGATAACGTCGAGGTGGCGGGGCCCGGCTTTTTGAATATCCGCCTCAACGAGCGGTTCTGGCCAAAGGTGGTGGTCGATGTCCTGGATGCGGGGGACGCTTATGGGCTGTCAGCGCTCGGTGGCGGGCGGCGGGCGCATGTCGAGTTCGTCTCGGCGAATCCGACCGGGCCAATGCATATCGGACACTGCCGGGGCGCGGTCTTCGGCGATGCGCTGGCGCGTTTGCTCGAGAAGGCGGGCTGGGACGTGACGCGCGAGTACTACATCAATGATGCGGGCGCGCAGGTCGACAAGCTTGGGCAGACGGCCTACTTGCGCTATCGGGAAGCGCTGGGCGAGGAGATCGGCGAAATCCCCGAGGGGCTCTATCCGGGGGATTATATGATCCCGGTTGGTGAGAGGCTCGCGGCGACCCACGGCAAAGCCCTCTTGGACAAGGCGCCGGAAGACTACCTGCCGGTGACGCGGCAAGCTGCGATCGAGACCTTGATGGGCGCGATCCGGACTGATCTCGCAGCGCTCCGAGTGAGACACGACGTATTTTTCTCCGAAGCCTCGCTGGCCGGCGGTGAGACAGACGAGGTTGCCGAAGCGATCGCGAAGCTGGACAGCAAGGGGCTGATCTATCAGGGACGGATCCCGCGGCCGAAGGACCATGATGATGGCGAATGGGAGGACCGCGAGCAGACGCTGTTCAAGTCGACGGAATACGGCGATGACATGGATCGAGCGCTGATGAAGTCGGACGGCAGCTATACGTATTTCGCTGGCGACGTGGCGTATCATTACAACAAGCTTGCGCGTGGGTTCGACGACTACTTCAACGTGCTGGGAGCGGATCACGTCGGCTATATTCCGCGGCTGAAAGCGGCGGTGCGGGCGCTCTCAGATGACGAGGCGTCGTTTGAGACGCCGGTGACGCAACTCGTCAAGGTACTCAGGGACGGGGTGCCGGTGACGATGTCGAAACGGGCTGGGACGTTCGTTGCGTTGCGTGACGTGGTCGATGAGGTCGGTGCTGATCCAGTGCGCTTCATGATGCTGATGCGCAAACACGATTCGGCGCTTGATTTCGATTTGGCGAAGGTCGTTGAGCAATCGAAGGATAATCCGGTGTTTTACGTGCAATATGCGCACGCCCGGACGCACTCGGTGTTCAAACAGGCGGTGGAGAGGTTCCCGGGGCTCGACTGTTCGGCGGCAGCGCTCTCACAGGCGGACCTGGCTCAGTTGAATGATTCTGGTGAACGCGAATTGATCAAGTTCATTGCGCGTTATGCGCGCGTCGTCGAAGCTGCGGCGCGGGAGCGGGAGCCGCATAGGGTGCCCTTCTATCTCTATGATTTGGCTTCTCTTTTTCATGCTCAATACGCACGAGGCTACGATTCGCCACAATTGCGCTTTATTCAACAAGGGGATCGGGGGATGACATTGGCGCGGCTTGCTCTCGTCAGGGCTGTGCAACACGTCTTATCCTCTGGATTAGATTTGCTTGGCGTTCAGGCGCCGGAGGAGATGCGCTAGTCTGCGATTCGATCTTTGTCGCGAAATTTCGATCGAACTACGGGGTGCCCAGGGGATGACGCGTTCAAACGACCCGCACCAGACGGACGACCCTTTCGGCGATTTGCCGGAATGGCGGGAACGGCGGCGTCTGCAAGAATTACAAAGCCAGCAAGCCGGTGCGGCCGCGGGCCAGCCGGCCTATGGATATGAACAGGGTGTGCCTGACCGCGGCGCGGCTGGCCAAGGGTATGATCCGAATTACGCCGCGAGCGATTATCCGCCTCAGCAGCAACGTTACGCCGGCGATCAGACCTATGACTACGGACAGGCGCAAGGCCATGATCCGTATGCTGGCCAGGGTATCGGACAGGCTGTCGGACAGGGGGCGGTTCAGGGTGCAGGCGCGCCGGTCTATGACTACGGCGCGGCACAGCAAGGCGCACCGTCGGGCTATCCGCAACAACCCGCATATGGGCACCCCCTGCAGGGGCAGCAGGGCGGTGGCTATGGCGAGCCGACAGCCTATGCGGATCAAGTGGACGCGCGCGGGCAGCCTCTCCACTACGATCTCGATCAGTCTCGTTATCAGGAGCCCGCCCGGCCGGCTGGCCCGTTGCCGGGTGGCCAGCCTTCGTGGCACGCGCCGCCGGATCCCGGCTATCTGCAACATGGTGGCAGTAGTGTGCCGGCTCATGAGCCGCAATATGCGCCTGCCGAGCCGGTATTGCGCGAGGGAAGCTTCGATACAGGTATGCCTGGTGGCGCCGGGGGGGCGGCTTATCTGCCGACCGGGCAGCTGGGGGCGGCAGGACCAGCCGGGTATGGTGACGGGTACGCCACGGCGCCGGGATTGCAGGGGGACTCGCTCAAGGTATCGGGCGACGATGCGGCGTGGAATGGCGCGGCCGCAGGCGGTGTTGCGGGCGACGGCTATCAGGGCGGCGATGACGATGACTATTATTATGACGACGAAGAGGATGAGGTTGAGCAGCGCTACAGCTGGAAGATGCTGGCGGCCGTCGTCGTTACGGGGGCTGTGCTGACAGGCGGTGGATTTGTTCTTTACGATTCGCTTTCGGGAGGCGGCAGCGGTCCGGCTCCGATTATTCGAGCGGGCGATGGTCCGGCGAAAACCGAGCCGGATGATCCGGGCGGGAAGCAGTTCGCTCACCGAGACAGCAAGCTGCTCGGGCGCCTCGATAATGCAGGGGGGCAGTCTGGCGCGCGCAATCTAGATCCCGATAATCCGAATCGTGTGCGCGCGGTGCCGACAGTGAAAATTGGGCGCGATGGGCGGATGATCCTGCCAAAGCCGCCGGAGGATGTGTCGAGCGCCAACGGGGATAGCGAAGCCGTGTCGCGGTCCAGTGAGACAGCGGGTAGCTCGGTCAAGGTGCCGGGGCTGAATGTGGTCAATTCGCTTAACGGGAGCAGTGATTCACTGCCGCCCGTCCTGGCGAAAACGCGGGATGACGATACGGCCTCAGGTCAATCGCAGACGCGCACAGCGCGCGTGGCCCCGGAAGTCAAGCCGGTGGCTCCTACGACGTCGCGCCAACCGGTGATCAAGAACCGAACCAGTGGTGCGAACAAGGCGACTTCGCCGTCGCGGAGTCCGCCGCCTGTACCGGGCAAGTCGGCCGTCGGCTCAGGCTGGCGGATGACGAGCGCTCAGGCCGCTGCTCAGAAGAGGCCGACGGTTGGCAGCATACAGCCAACGATCGCCCAGCCGGTCGATCCGGTGAGGTCGGGCCAGCAACGGTCTTCCGCGCGGCAGTCGGCTTCGACACTCGGTGCAGGTTCGGTTGCCAACAGCGGCTACGTCGCGGTGCTGGCGACGGAGGCCAGCCGGATGAAGGCGTTGTCAAGCTTTGCCGATATCCAGCAGAAATATCCCGGTGTGTTGCGCAATCGCGTGCCCGATGTGAGACGGGCCGATCTGACGTCGCGCGGTCTTGGCATCATGTACCGTGCAGTGGTTGGCCCGGCGGGGACACGCAACTCCGCAAACCAAGTTTGCGCAAACCTCAAGGCCCAGGGCTACAAGGGGTGCTGGGTTACGAAGACGGCGAACTGAACGCCGACGCGAGCAACGCGGTGCTCGTCTGCCACGCGCTG
>CAZWCL010000125.1:4251-8504 GCA_964632265.1 uncultured Hyphomicrobiaceae bacterium
CGAGGGAGGTCTCAGGGGTCGCAGTCAGGCCTGCCCGGCGCCGCGAGCCTTGATCGTCGGCCTGACAGGACACCGGCTGTCGCGCGAGGAGGCGGCGTTCCTTGCCCGTCATGAGCCCGGCGGACTGATCATCTTCAAGCGCAACTATTATGATGAAGCCCAGCTTGCCGAGCTGATCCGCTCAGCCAAGGATGCCGCGAACGGCCAGGCGCGGCTAGTGCTGGTCGATCAGGAAGGTGGCCGAGTGCAGCGGCTTCGGGGCGATGGCTGGCCTGAGCTGCCAGCGGCGGCAGCGTTCGGGGCACTTTATGCGCGCGACCCTGAAGCGGCTTTGGAAGCCGCTCGGACGATCGCGGCGTGGCTCGGGGGGCTGTTACGGCAGGTTGGTATTAATGTGAATTGCGCGCCGTGCGTGGATGTGCCGGTCGATGGTGCTCACGACATTATCGGTGACCGGGCCTATGGCCGCGATCCTGAGCAGGTGGCAGCGCTTGGCGGGGCGGTGGCGGAGGGCCTTATGGCGGGCGGGGTGGTGCCTGTTATGAAGCATATTCCCGGGCACGGCCGAGCCATGGCGGATAGTCACCACGCGCTCCCAGTGGTGGACAGTGCGTGGGATGATCTCGTTCAACAGGATTTTGTGCCGTTCGAGGCATTGCGCTGGGTTCCGGCGGCGATGACGGCGCATGTGACTTATCCGGCGATCGATGCAACGGCGCCGGCGAGTACGTCGGCCGTGGTCATGCGGGATGTGGTGCGCGGTGCGATCGGATACGATGGGTTGGTTATGAGCGACGACATCTCGATGCGGGCGCTGAGCGGGGCGGTCGAGGCGAGGGCCAGCGCGGTGCTGGCGGCTGGCAGCGATATGGTGCTGCATTGCAACGGACGGGTTGATGAAATGATGGCGGTCGCGGAAGCGGCGCCGGTTCTGAGTGGCGACGGGCTGAGACGCTATGAGGCCTGCGTGGCGGTTGCCAGCCGCACGCCTGATGTGGCCGACCCGTTAGTGGCGGCCAGATGGCTCGGCGAAGTGCGCAGGGCGGGGGGCGACGGCGTCCGACGCGGCCCGGCAGCCGGGGAGGCATAGCGATGGCGACGGAGAAGCGCCCGGAATGGAAAACCTCAGACACCGCTGTTGGTGGCGCGGCGCTCAGGAATAGGACCGCGCTGGATCTGTTTGAGGACGATGCCGACACGCGTGCGCGTGATGCCGGTGAGATGCTGGTTGTGGATGTCGATGGTTTTGAAGGACCGCTCGATCTGCTGCTTGCGATGGCGCGCACGCAAAAGGTGGATCTCGCGCGCATCTCGGTGTTGCAGCTTGCTGAGCAATATCTTGCGTTCATTGCCGAGGTGCGTGTCCTGCGCATCGAGCTGGCGGCGGATTATCTGGTGATGGCGGCGTGGCTGGCGTTCCTGAAATCGAGATTGTTGCTGCCGCCCGACGGTGAAGCTGACGAAGAGCTGACCGGGGAGGCACTCGCCAAGCGGCTCGCGTTTCGCCTGAAGCGGCTCGATGCGATGCGACAGTCGGTTGCCATGTTGATGGGGCGTGAGCGGCTGGGCCGGGATGTGTTCGCGCGCGGGGCGCCCGAGCCGATAGAAACCGTTAAGGAGAAGGTCTATACGGCGGAGATTTTCGATCTTCTTAAGGCCTATACGGAACCACGCCGGCGCACGGCCAAGAAGCGGGTTCATGTGGTCAAACGGCGGCCGGCCTGGTCGATCAAGTTCGCGCGACAACGGTTGCAGGATCTGGTTGGGTTCGAAATGAATACATGGGTGCAGCTCGATCGGCACCTGGCGGCCTACCTCACGGCGCCGGAAGAAGCGCGCAGTGCGCTCGCAAGCTCGTTCGGCGCATCGTTGGAAATGGCGCGTGAGGGGCTTGTGGATTTGCGCCAGGATAAAGCTTTTGCGCCATTGTTCGTGCGGCGGCGGGATGATGAAGACGAGCGGGCGGACGGCGCGCGCTAAAGGGACGCGAGGGGCGGAGGATGGCGGCGACACGGCGGACGAACAATGTCAAGGGACCGTATTTGGATACGCGAGACGCATCCAGGCTGGGTGGCGGGCCGGCTGGCGAGGGCGACTATGGTGCGCCGCGGGCCGCCCTCAACCGGTTGCAGGATATTGCGGCGAATGGATTGGATGATCCGGCGTTGAGTGGTTTGGACGATAAAGATCCAGATGAAATGCCGACCGACGAGGCGGCGCGCGACGCAACGGCTGGTCGCACGGCGGCCGGTCACACGGCGGCTGGTGATGCGGCGGCCGATCGGTTGGCTCAGGCGGTGCGGGTGGCGGAAGCGATGATCTTTGCGGCGCCGCAACCGGTCGCGGCGTCTGACATCGCCGCGCAATTGCCAGCCGGCACGGATATTGGTGACGTGCTCGGCGCACTTGAGACCGCTTATGAGGGGCGCGGCATCGAACTTGTGCGTGTTGGGCGCAGGTGGACTTTCCGCACGGCTGGTGATCTTGGCTATTTGCTGGAGCGGCATGCGGTGGAAGAACGGCGCCTGTCCAAGGCGGCGCTCGAGACGCTGGCGATCGTTGCCTATCATCAGCCGGTGACGCGGGCGGAAATCGAGGAAATCCGGGGCGTGCAGACGTCGCGCGGTACGCTCGATGTACTTATGGAGACGAGTTGGGTCCGACCGCGGGGGCGACGGCGGGCGCCGGGCAAGCCGGTGACTTATGGGACGAGCGATGCGTTTCTCGAGCACTTCGGGCTCGATACGCTGGGTGATTTGCCGGGACTTGCTGAACTCAAGGGGGCGGGGCTGCTTGATTCGCAATTGCCACCGGACTTTGAAGTGCCGAGCCCGAAGGACGTCGCCGCACTTATGCCGGACGAGTTGCCGCTGGAGGATGATCCGGGAGACGACAGCCTCGATGAAGATCCGGCTGCCGGCATGGAAGACCCCACCGCGGACGACGCTGACGACAGGGATGAGGCAGGGGAGGAGCGCAGCGCAGGGGCGCAGGGCGCGGCGGCCGGGCAGGGCGAATGAGGGCGCCCGGTTGATGCTGCCGGGAATGAGCCGCTCGCTGAATAATTGTTAACCCCCTTAACCTAGACTCGAAGGCGTTTGTACTAGTTTGTAAGGGGCAAGTAGCATGAAACGCGTAATTCTGGCGCTAGGTGCGGCGGCGGCGACCATTGGTGGCACAGCCGTTCAGGCAGATCAGACCGGCCTTGCCGGCATGCATGCGCAAAGGGTCGTCAAAGGTCGTCTATGCTTTACCGATCACGCCCATGTCGGCACCGGCACGAGACAGCCGAGCAAGCGCGCAGCCATTTCTGCCGCCGCTCAGGACTGGTCGTCTTTTACTGCATTTGAATATGGGTCGAGCTGGGCGCACTGGGGTGTTGCGATCGCCAAGGCCACGAAATGTGAGCCTGCTGGCGGCAAATGGACGTGTGAAGTGCAGGCTCGGCCTTGCCTCAACCGCCGGACACGGCGGACGCGCCACGTTAATCGATAAGCCGGTTCGACCAACAACAATCCGGACGGCTCAATCCAAACGAAGCCGCGGTCGCTTGAGAGGCGATTGCGGCTTTTTCTGTTCCAGATGGGCCGGGACATGGCCGGGCAGAACGTCCGGGGATTTTGCGCAGCAAACGCCAATCATCACCCAATGGTTCCCATCCAGCGAACGTATGCCACAGGCCAATGCGGGTCAGAAAGGATTGATGGACAGACGCGGCGTGAATTTCAAGTAACCGATGTTTGCACCTATTCTGAGGCCGAGACCGGTACGGATCGGTGCGAGAACGATTTTACCACGCTTGTGGTAAGTGATCCCGGCGCCGCCGACGACGTAGGCTGAACCGCCGATACCACCGAAGCGCCTGAATATCTGGCCGGGCCGTTCCAGGTTGTAGACGAGAAACATGACGCGGCTGCCCTGGAGACCGAGGTCGTAGCCGACGGTGGGACCTTGCCAGTAGACCTGCATCGCTTGACCGGCCTTGGTGTGGAGACGGCCCTTGCCGTAACTAATGCCGGCGAGGAAGGCACCGCCGCCCTCGGTACCAAGAATGTAACCGCTGGGCGCACCGTAGGCGTCGAAGGCGTACTGGATAATGCTGGCAAGCTCGGCGGAAATAGACCCGAAGAGGCCACGACCGGCGCGCGAGATTTCGGATGGCGTGTAGGTTTGGGCGGGTGGCATCGCCTCGGCGGCTGGCAGTGGCCGGGCTGGGCTCGGGGCTTGATCAGCCGACGGCGCGGGGGGAGCGC
>CAZWCL010000126.1:0-8498 GCA_964632265.1 uncultured Hyphomicrobiaceae bacterium
GCCAGATCGCTCCCTCCGTCAGGTGCCCAATCTCCGACGCCGGGACCAGCGCCGTCGCAGGCGCCGAGCGCTCGAACGCCTTGCCAACCTCCCACGGGCGGCCGGCCTTCTTCGCCTGCCCCTGCAAATCACGCCGCGTCATATCGAGCGCCACGCCATAGCCGAACACGCAATCGAGCGCGTTATCTTTTGAGATGTGCGTCCCGCCCGACTTGAGCGCCGCCACCATTTCGATTTCCCAGTGCACATCTTCCGACGCCATCGGGTAGGGAAACTCCCCCGATGTGTCCAGATTGTCCGGGTTCTTTTGAAAGAAAAACGGCGGTTCGCGGTCTGGATCATGGCCCATCTCTCGCGCATGCTCCGCATAATTGCGCCCCACGCAATAGACCCGATGAAGAGGAAGTCGCTCATCACGACCGACAATCGGAAGTGAAGCCTGTGGAGGCGGATCGAATATGAAGCTCATGGCCGTTCCTGTCTGATCAAACCGTTCGGACGTTGTTGTACATTGGGATGAACGGCCGCGCGAGTGTCACCCCGAGCGTCCAGCCGACGCAGATGAATAATGCCACACTCAGCGCGACCCCCGCGCCATATGGCACCGCAAGCAAATGGACCGCGCTCAAACCCATCCAGAAGCCCACCATCGGCAGAATGCCGTTGGCCAGCACCGCCGAACATGTCATTCGCCCGAGCCGCGCCGTCGTCACGACCGCCATGCTGATCCATACGACCGGAATAAGAGCGACCAGTCCAGCCGCTTTCGGCCCGATCATCCGCCCGACCACCACCGCCGCGCCAACCACGCTCACGACCGCCACAACCCTGAGCACGACATCGAACCAGCCCCGCCGGCCCGCGCTCCCCGACACATCGCCGAGAAGCGGCACCGACATATAAAGACAGGCAATGAAAACTACGCCATGCCAAAGGCAGGCCTGCCAGAAACTCAAGCCGATCTCGGTCGCGATGAATGCGCCGGCAAACCACGTCCCAATGCCGAATAAAAGCGCAACGACAATGCCGAACCGCTCGACCGTTGCCGCCGTCACCAAAAGAAACACGACCGTCATCGGATTGACCCCGAGGCTCGTCAGCGCACTGGTCGCAACGAACGCATCCGTATTCTCCATGGCGATAAACAGATACGCTGGCCCGGCCGAAATCGGTATCGCTGCAATCATCGCCCCGATAAACGCACCGAACCGTGCCGCAAACCCCGTGGCCACGACCACGATCAACGCCGTGAAGCCGAGCTTCGCAACAAGGCCCATGTCGATGAATTCACCCACTGAGAGGGCCTGCAATGGGCTGCTGTGAATAACGGTCGGCCCGCCGTTTGGAGCAAAAAGGAGCGCGCTTGGTTCCTCGGTAATTATTCCCGCGGCACACCATTTAAGAGGCCCCTCCCATGACATTCACCGATCTCAAAGCCGTTACCATCAATTGCACGCTGAAACGCCAGCCGGATGCCTCGCACACGCGCCTGCTCATGTCCGCCGCCGAGAAGATAATGTCCGACAATGGCGTCGCGGTCGATCACATCCACGCTCTCTCACATCGCATCGCATTCGGCGTGCAACCCAACATGACGGAACATGGCTGGGACGAGGATGCCTGGCCCACGATCTGGGAAAAGGTTAACGCCGCCGACATAGTCATCCTTGGCACACCGATCTGGCTCGGCGAGGAAAGCTCTATCTGCCGCCTCATCATCGAGCGTCTCTATGCGATGTCGGGCCAGCTCAACGACAAAGGGCAGAGCATTTTCTACGGCAAGGTCGGCGGCGTCGTCGTCACCGGCAACGAAGACGGCATCAAGCAGGTTGCCCAAACCGTACTTTATTCCTTGCAGCATCTCGGATTGACAATCCCGCCGCAGGCCGATTGCGGCTGGATCGGCGAAGCCGGCCCCGGCCCCTCCTACGGTGACGCCCCTGACGGCCGCGAAACGCCGGTCGGCTATGACAATGAATTCACAAAGCGCAACACCACCATCATGGCCTGGAACCTGATGCACATGGCATCCCTGCTCAAGTCGGCCGGCGGTCTGCCCAACGAAGGCAACGACCGCCGCGCCTGGAAAGACGGCAACCACTTCGGCTTCGAGAACCCGGAGTACCGGTGAGCTGACCGGGGCGCGGCGCGAACGGCCTAATGAATCTCCGGCTCCGGCGTCGAAGCGCCCGCTTCCAGAAAGTCGAAATCGCAGCCGTCTTCTGCCTGTGCAATGTGTTCTTGGAACATAGCGCCATATCCACGCGAGTAACGTGGCTCCGGCGCCTTCCAGGCCGCCTTGCGTGAGGCCAGTTCCTCATCTGGTATACAAAGCCAAATTGAGCGCGCCTCGACATCCACCTCGATCTCATCGCCCGTCTCGACCAGCGCCAGCGGCCCGCCGACAAAACTTTCCGGCGAGACATGCAGGATACACGCCCCATAGCTCGTCCCGCTCATTCGCCCATCCGAGACGCGCAGCATGTCCCTGACACCCCGCCTCACGAGTTTGGTCGGAATCGGCAGCATGCCCCATTCTGGCATCCCAGGCCCGCCCTTCGGCCCGGCGTTCTGCAGCACCATCACATGGTCCGGCGTCACGTCCAGGTCGTCCCTGTCGATCTCTTCCATCATGTGATTATAATCGCGGAACACAATCGCCGGACCCTTGTGCTTTCTGAGCCGCGGCTCGACCGCCGACGGCTTGATCACACAGCCACCCGGCGCCAGATTCCCCTTGAGCACCGCCGTTGCCCCGCCTTCGTAGATCGCATCCTTCTTCGAGCGGATGACATCACTGTTATAGACCGTCGCTTCTTTGATGTTTTCCCCTAGCGTCTTTCCATTGACCGTCAACTGATCGAGATCGAGCAGATCGCCCATCTCTTTCATCAACGCCGTCATGCCGCCCGCATAAAAGAAGTCCTCCATCAGATATTCCCCGGACGGGCGCACGTTGGCGAGCACTGGCACTTCACGGCCGATCTGATCGAATTTTTCAAGGCTGAGCGCAACACCGGCCCGTCGCGCCATCGCAATGACGTGGATGATCGCATTCGTCGACCCGCCCATCGCCATGTGGACGGCAATCGAATTCTGGATGGCCTTCGCAGTCAGGATCTTGTCCGGGGTCATGTCGTCCCACACCATGTCGACAATCCGCCGGCCGGATTGCTTGCACATTCGTATGTGGCCAGCGTCCGCCGCCAGCATCGAGGATGCGCCCGGCAGCGTCAGCCCCATGGCTTCTGCAATACCCATCATCGTGGCCGCCGTGCCCATGGTCATGCAAGTGCCGAACGAGCGCGCGATCCCGTTTTCGATTTCCTCCCACTGTCCATCAGAAATCCTGCCGGCGCGTTTTTCATCCCAGAACTTCCAGGCATCCGAGCCCGCGCCCAAAGGTTTGCCCCCCCAGTTTCCACGCAACATCGGTCCCGCCGGCGCGAAAATCATCGGGATCCCCATCGAGACCGCCCCCATGACGAGCCCCGGCGTGGTTTTATCGCAACCGCCGAGCAAAACCGCGCCGTCAATCGGATGCGAGCGCAGCAGTTCTTCCGTCTCCATCGCAAGAAAATTGCGGTAAAGCATCGTTGTCGGCTTCACCATCGGCTCCGAAAGCGAAATCGCCGGCAACTCAAGCGGCATACCGCCGGCCTGCAGCACGCCGGTCTTGACGTCCTCGGCTCGGTCCCGCAGGTGGGCGTGGCACTGGTTGATGTCGGACCACGTATTGATGATGCCTATGACCGGCCGTCCTTCCCAGTCCTCGCTGTCGTATCCCATTTGCCGCATTCGCGAGCGATGCCCGAACGCGCGCAGGTCCTGCACGCCGAACCAGCGGTGTGATCTCAGCTCTTCCGGCTTTTTTCGTTCACTCACGTTGGACCTCCTCCAATGCTGCCCAGGGTCGGGCAGTGCCCGCGACCGTACTCGGGCCACCATTTGAGATAATATGGTCCCGACGCAGTTCTGACCAGCGCCCCAAGCGCGCCGCCACATCATGGATGGAATCGAAGCGTAACATCAGATAGATGGATGCTCGCGACATGCTGACTGCGTCTAGCCGGATGGATTGCAGCGCGCGCGGCCGCTCAGGATTCTTCATGTTGGAAGTCGCTTTCATACAGTTGGCCACGGCACTCGTCCTGGCTCTCGCCCGCGCCGAAGACAACGGCGCGCCCTCGGCTGATTTTCGCGTCGACCCCGTCCTTGCAGACCTGACCGCCCTCATTTCGAAGGAGAAGCCGTCTGCTTTCAAAACGCTGACCGCAGACCTGGTCGGCCCTCTCTGGTCGGCCTGCCGGGCAATCGAGTTACCACCTGAGCAGTCCGAACAGCACATCACGGCCTTGGCTCGTCTGCTCGCCGATGATCGCATCCGGCAGACGGCCAGCCAAACACCGTTCGCGGACCGGTTATTCGACGCCACGGATGCCGCAGAGCGCGCCGAAGCCATTGTTCGGAACGGTCCCGACCACATCGACCCGGACCAGCATGACCCGGCCGTCCTTTCGTTCCTGCTGGAGACGACGCTGCGCGCCCTGGCCGAAGCAGACCTTGAAACCAAGACTTCTTTGGTCGAAACCGCACGCAACTACCTGTCAGACAACCGCGAGACGGCGTCTCACCCATCGGCGGGGCCGGCAACCGAAGAGCCACCACCCGACAACGAGCCGGAACCTAAGTCGCAATCTGAACCATCGGCCGTCGACCCCGGCCTCGCAAATACGCTCGGCAAAATCGAACGCGCCGAAGCCCTCGGCATCGGCGTGCCTTCGCTTGAGGTCATTCTAGTCGGCCTTATCAACACGACGCGGTCACCCGACATATCAAACGAAGACCTCTTGAGCGTCTCGGCCCGCGCGAGAAAAGTGGACGATCAAATCTCCCGTCTGGTCGGGCGACACGATCTGGCACCCACCCTGACCGAACAGATCCGGAGCGCCTTCCGCTCGGGCCGTCTTGACGACTGCGCCCGCCACCTCGCGACCGCCGAGGAAAGCGCTGTCAGAACTGCAATTTCAATGGCAGCTTCCGGGCCGGGCCACGCGCCGCCTGCCGCCGAACTCAGGGGTCTTCGCGCGCAGATCGCTGAACTTCGCGGCCAATTCCGGACGGCCGCCCGTCACTACGGCTTTGCGGAACGCCACATCCCGCGCAAGGCGTTCGACGCCCGCTGCACCGCCGCCGCGAACGAAGCCCGCACATATGAACTCGCCGCTTTCCGCGACGGCGCAACCGGAAATCTGGACAAATCCGCCGCGACCCTCACCCGTGCGATTTCGTCACTGCCGGAGAAGACCCGGCCGGATTTACGCGCCACCCTTCAGGTCGATCTCGCTCACGCCCTGATACTTCTTGGCCGCCGTGACAAGGCCCCCGAACGCTTCGATATCGCCTCGCAGATCCTCGCCGACGCAGAGGCTACATTCAAGGAACAAATCGGAGGCATCTCAGAGGGCACCGAAGAGCAGACCGATAATGACAAGCGTATCGCAGCCTACGCCCACGACTGTGTCTGTCTACGCGCCTCCGCCCTTGATTGGCTTGCCCGCCGGCATGCCTCTCCCGAACTCGCCGGCCAAGCCTGCCAGAACCTTCAGGATCTTCTCGATCCGAGACAACCGTACCGCCCCGCCGAACCAAATGATTGGCGCGGCGTCTCGGCCTTCCCACGCGCTCAGCTTGCCATTGCTCTTTGCACCTATGCCAGCCTCACCGCGGCCGAGCGTCTCTATTCAGCCGCGATCGAGACACTCAAAACCGATCTCGCCGATCTCACGGCGGCAGCAACCCAAACGCCCATCGACGCCTCCGGCTACTGCGCGGCGCTGCGCGCCTCCGACGCTCACGGCGCACTTGAGACCTGGCACAGCCGCAACGATTCCGACGCGCCGGAGGCAATTCACCACAAGCTGGAAGCCGAATGTCTCCTTGAGCGCATCTCATTTGGACCCACTGCCCGTGGCGGGCGTCCGGATTGCATCGATGCTGCCTGAACTCCCCTTGAGATCGACCAACCCTTTTGTTGACCATGCTATCGGCCCTTGTAATGCAACAGCCAAGGCGCAATGGTCCCGGATAGCAACGACGCTCGTCGAAAGGCATCAAGCCCAGGGATACAAGGGACACAAAGGCCCCAAGTCCCCCAAGTCCCCCAAGGGGGCCAAAGGCTGGCCACGGCTAGGTAATCTGCATCCGGGGGGAGCACATTCACCATGAGAAATGCAATCGCGGTGATGAACACCAAGGGCGGCGTCGGCAAGTCGACGCTTGTCCTCGGGCTCGCCGAAACCCTGTCGGTCTATGAAAATAAGACGGTCCTCGTCATTGACTCCGACTCCCAGGCCAGCGTCAGCTCCATGCTTATGAGCACTCCGCAGCTTTACGAACTGCAATCGAACGGCCGCACCCTGGTCGATTACCTCGTCAACGATGTCCTTCATGGCCAGACCGACGACGCGCGCGCTTATCTGGTCGCAAACGTTTCCGATGTCGACGATGCCGAGACCGTTGCCCTCTTGCCAAGTGACGTCCAGTTGACCTTGTTTGAGCGCGAAGTCTCGCACGAGCGCCGGCACGACGAACTGCGCCAATCGATCAACCGTCTTCTCGATCAGATCCGCCCGCTATTCGATATAGTACTTGTGGATTGCCCACCGGGCCTTTCGGTCCTCACCGAAAGTTGGCTCCGCGAAGCCGACTATCACCTGACCCCGACCAAGCCCGACTACATTTCGAGCTGCGGGCTCGATGTATTTCGCCGTTTCAAGGCACTTAATCCTGAGATGGGCTTTGCCGAGAATCTCGGCGTAATCATCAATATGAAAGACAGAATGTCGGCCGCCGACGACGAGTATCACGCTTGGCTGGCATCTGACGCCGACAACCGTTGCTTCGATACAGTCATTCCTCGCGCCAGCCCGCTTCAGGACGCCGCCCGTTTCGACGCCGATGAACGCTCGTATCAGGCCAAATATCCAGGCGATGCGGGCCGCCACCTGCGGGAGCTGGCGACCGAGATTTTACGCCGCATGACCCCGGTAACATCAGTATCCAGCGCCGATCCGTCGGCTGAGACCTCCAAACCGGGCACAGCGCCAAGCGGGCAGGCCGAAGAAAATCCCGCAATCAAAGAGCCAGCCTCAACGCCATCAGGCGATCCCAAAGAAGCCGCACGTCCCGACACCAGGGATTAGCAACGCGCCCTGACCCCGGGTCGACGTTGCATCCAAGAACCTTCACATGCACAGTCCGGGACGATCAAGACAATCCAGAGCCCACCCGGTCGTCACGAACCAGTCCCGCATCTGCGGTGGTGTCATAACTGTAATTTTTTGAGAATGATTGGAGCGGGTGATGAGATTCGAACTCACGACCCTCACGTTGGCAACGTGATGCTCTACCCCTGAGCTACACCCGCATCCGGCTGCGACCGTCATTATTTACAACGGCAGCAAGGCCCTGGTTTATGTACCAAAGCGCAACCGAATGCAACATGCGAAATCGTTCGTTTCGAAATCATAGCGCATCACGGCGCCGGTTCGCCCTCACGCCATTGATCTCGTGCGAATTCAACGGCACAAAGCTCTCAAACCATTCAGGACACCAACATGCCTGCGACCCGCGAAGATCTTTTCAATCGGCTCGAAGAACTCGGCATTTCGACCACAACCGTCGAGCACGAGGCTGTCTTCACCGTGGAGCAGTCCGAGGAGCTTCACCGTAAATTGCCAGGCGGGCACACCAAGAACCTATTCCTGAAGGATGCTAAGGGCCGGCTTTTCCTCATTGTCGCGGAAAGCCATGCCATGATCGACATGAAGCGCTTTCACAAGCAGATCGGCTCCGCCCGCCTGAGCTTCGGCAAACCGGACCTGCTTGAGGAGGTTCTCGGTGTCACGCCCGGCTCCGTCACCGCTCTCAGCCTGATCAACGACGAAACCGGCCGCATAAGTGTCATCCTCGACGAGGCACTCATGATCCATGACATCATAAACTGCCATCCGTTGATCAACACCGCGACCACTGCGATAGGGCGCGACGATCTCATCAAGTTTATAGAGGCGACCAGCCACGAGCCGCTGATCATCTCTCTCACCGGCGACTCCGACGCGGGTAACACGCCGACGACGGATGCTTGAAATGGCGGTTCATGAAACCGAAATATGCTAGGCTCAAGCGTCGGCGCGAACCGCTTCGGCCCTTGGGCACGCCGACTTTGCGCTTGACGACACTGGCGCGCGACCCTCAATCGACCGACTAACGTCTGGTCGGCTGCAATCCGACACCAATACCGATAGCTCCCTGGAGAAGTTCGAATGCAAATGGACCCCGTCACGCCCGGCGCACAAAGCGGCGATGTCGTCTTCGACACAGCCACCGCGACCTTCGCCCAGGACGTCCTCGAAGCTTCGCGCGATGCCCTGGTGCTTGTTGACTTTTGGGCGAACTGGTGCGGCCCGTGCAAGCAGCTCACGCCGGTCATCGAG
>CAZWCL010000127.1:0-8491 GCA_964632265.1 uncultured Hyphomicrobiaceae bacterium
GCTCACTTGGCGCAATCGGGCCCCATGGCGCGAGATGCCGCCAGATGCCGGTCGGTGCGACAACCTTGAGTTCCGCGGCGACGCCGAGCGCATTGGCAACACCCTCAAGCTGCGCCACCATCCCCGCTTTGCCGGCTGTGATCAGCCAGCATCGCGCACCGGCCAGACGACCACGGTTATCGGTTGGTATCGCAACGTCCTCGCAAATCCGATTATTCAAGCCTCGATCTGCCATTGGTCTGGGGATTGCCTCGCGACTTCTTCGCCCGCAATCATACTATATGATAGCAGCATAGCTCGCAGAGCACCGCGCCTTTACGCAGCGCCCGACATCTGCCCGCCCCGATCTATGACTGGACCCGCCATGCCGCGCCGCCTCGATGCGATCGACCGCCGAATACTTCGAGAACTCATGAGCGATGGCCGCCTGACGAACGTAACATTGGCCAAACGAGTCGGTCTGACTCCGCCGCCATGTCTGAGACGTGTCAGAGCCCTTGAGGACGATGGTTTCTTGACCGGCTATCACGCTATGGTCGACGAGGCCATGATTGGCTTTCCCGTCACCGTATTCGTGACGGTCGCGCTGCACAATCAAGCCGATGCCGACCTGCGCACATTCGAGAACGCATGCCTGACCTGGCCGCTGGTTCGCGAATGCTACATGATAGCCGGAGACACGGACTATCACCTGAAATGCGTGGCACCGGACCTTGCGACCTTCGAAACGTTTCTACGCGGCCAACTAAGCGCCACCCCGAACGTCGCCAGTGTCAAAACGACGGTCGCCATCCGGCGGACCAAACGTGAAGCGGGCGTGCCGATTGAACTCGTGACCAATTGAAACAGCGCGCCCGCCACGACGGATTATTTCCAGCTCACGTCAAGGATTTCGTAGGATCTCGATCCCTTCGGCGTCGTCACTTCGACGCTGTCGCCGCTCGATTTCCCGATCAAAGCGCGCGCAATCGGCGACGAAATCGACACCTTGCCACGCTTCACGTCGGCTTCCAGATCACCGACTACCTTGTAGGTGACCTCTTCGTCGGTATCTTCATCGACCAGCTTAACGGTCGCACCGAATTTTACGACGTCGCCGGAAAGCGTCGTCGGATCGATGACATCGGCCCGCCCGAGCTTGTCTTCGAGTTCCGCCACCTTCGCCTCGTTGAGACCCTGTGCGTCCTTGGCGGAGTGATACTCGGCATTTTCAGAAAGATCGCCATGGGCACGCGCTTCGGCAATCGCCTGAATGATGCGCGGGCGTTCTTCAGACTTGAGGCGTTGGAGTTCCGCTTCCAGCGTGTTGTAGCCTTCGACCGTCATCGGTACGCGTTCCATGGCTCAAAAATCCTATCTTTATGCGCCGGTTTTCCTACGGCGGCACGGTTCGAACAATCTGACGGAGATCTGGTGCGCCAAGGCTACCGGACACCGGTCCGGGGATGGCCAGAAGTGCCGTGCCGTCCTGGATGCTACACCGCAGCCGTCGATTTTGCATAGCTCTGCAGCGGCGCAACCTTGAGGATATCCGCTTTCAGTGCACGGATCGCCTTGGTGACGGCAGCAGCCCCTGACACAGTTGTGTAATATGGGATCTGATTCAAGAGGGCCGTTCGGCGAATATCTTTGGAATCGATCAACGCCTTGGCCCCCTCGGTCGTGTTGAACACGAGCGAAATCTCACCGTTCTTCATCGCATCAACGATATGCGGGCGCCCTTCCAAAACCTTGTTCACAACATCGCAGGTAATATCGTTTTCCTCAAGATAACGCTTGGTGCCTCGCGTTGCGACAATCTCAAAGCCCATGTCGACAAGATCACGGATAGCTTCGAGAATCCGTGGTTTGTCCGCATCGCGCACCGAGACGAATACCCGCCCCGACATCGGCAGACGCTGGCCGGCACCAATCTGGCTCTTACCGAACGCAACCGCGAAATCCCGATCCAGTCCCATGACCTCGCCGGTCGACCGCATTTCCGGCCCGAGGACCGGATCGACACCGGGAAAGCGCGCGAACGGATGCACAGCCTCCTTGACGGCGATATGGTCGAGCGGTTCCGACTTAAGACCAAAGCTCGAAAGACTCTCGCCGCCCATCACCCGGGAGGCGATGCCGGCAATCGGCTTGCCGATGACTTTGGCGACGAAGGGTACGGTGCGACTCGCACGCGGGTTTACTTCGAGAATATAGATCGTGCCATCTTTAATCGCGAACTGAATGTTCATCAGGCCGACCACATCTAGGCGCTTGGCGAGCGCTTTCGACTGCCGCTCGAGTTCTTCGATGGTTGCCTGGTCAAGTGAATGGGGTGGCATCGAGCATGCGCTGTCACCGGAGTGGATACCAGCCTCTTCGATATGCTCCATGATACCACAGATGAATGTGTCTTCCCCGTCGGAAAGGCAGTCCACGTCCACCTCGATCGCATCGCTAAGATAGCGATCTATGAGCAGCGGCCGGTCTTCCGAGACAACGAGTTCTGACGGTCGGTCGAGTGTCGCCGACAGATTGGCCACGTATTTATTCACTTCGGTCGTATCGTGGACAATCTCCATGCCGCGCCCACCAAGAACGTAGGACGGACGGATAACCACCGGGAAACCGATCTTTTCAGCTTCGGCCCGCGCTTCTCCCGGCGAGCGGGCGAACCCTGATTCAGGTTGGGTCAGGCCCAGCTCGTTGATCAGAGCGTTAAACCGGTCACGGTCCTCCGCCAGATCGATCGCGTCCGGCGAGGTGCCAAGGATCGGAATATCCGCCGCCTCCAGAGCCTTGGCGAGTTTCAACGGCGTCTGCCCGCCAAACTGCACGATCACCCCCTTGACCGTGCCAGCCTTCTGCTCCTCGCGGATGATTTCGATTACGTCTTCCGCCGTCAGCGGCTCGAAGTACAATCGATCGGACGTATCATAGTCGGTCGAGACCGTTTCCGGATTGCAGTTGACCATGATGGTCTCATATCCAGCCTTCGTCAGCGCAAAGCAGGCATGGCAACAGCAGTAGTCGAATTCGATACCTTGCCCGATACGGTTAGGACCACCACCGAGGATGACGATCTTTTCGGCGTCCGTCGGCCTTGCTTCCGATGCCGAGGCACCGGCAAACCCGGATTCGTAGGTCGAATACATGTAGGCTGTCGACGTCGCGAATTCGGCCGCGCACGTGTCGATCCGTTTGAATTCCGGCAGAACCCCCAGAGCCCGGCGCCGTGTTGTAACGTCCGCCGTCGACAGCCCACTCAGAGTCCCAAGGCGGGCATCGGAAAAGCCGGCCGCCTTGAGTTTACGGAACGGTTGCGCCTCTTCAGGCAGACCGTGCGCGCGTACTCGCGCTTCGAGGTCGATGATATCCTGCAACTGCCGGATGAACCATGGGTCGTACTGGCAGAACGCATGGACCTGATCGTGGTCGAACCCGCGCCGCAGCGCCTCGGCGACCTTCAGGATACGATCCGGCGTCGGCTGACTGAGAGCCGCCCGGATGACGTTCTTGTCATCGCCCGTGCCAAGGCCTTCGAGTTCGAAATCATCGAGGCCGGTCAGCCCCGATTCCATGGAGCGTAGCGCTTTCTGCAGGCTTTCCGGGAACGTCCGCCCAATGGCCATGACCTCGCCAACCGACTTCATCGCCGTTGTCAACGTCGGGTCCGCCCCTTCGAATTTCTCGAAGGCAAAGCGCGGGATCTTGGTGACCACGTAGTCGATTGACGGCTCGAAAGCGGCTGGCGTTGCCCCCCCGGTAATGTCGTTTTCAAGCTCGTCAAGCGTATAGCCGACCGCGAGCCGGGCCGCGACTTTGGCAATCGGAAATCCCGTCGCCTTCGAGGCAAGCGCAGACGAGCGCGACACGCGTGGGTTCATCTCGATAACGACAAGACGTCCATTTTCCGGATTAACGGCAAATTGCACATTCGATCCACCCGTCTCGACGCCAATTTCACGCAGCACCGCGATCGAGGCGTCCCGCATGATCTGGTATTCTTTGTCGGTCAGCGTAAGCGCCGGCGCGACAGTGATCGAATCGCCCGTATGCACGCCCATGGCATCGAGATTTTCGATTGAACAGATGATGATGCAGTTGTCTGCCTTGTCGCGGACAACCTCCATTTCATACTCTTTCCAGCCGAGCAGGCTCTCATCGATCAGGATCTGGCCGACCGGACTGGCATCGATGCCGGAACGCGCAATCCGTTCGAATTCCTCGCGGTTGTAGGCAACGCCGCCGCCAGTCCCCCCAAGCGTGAACGCCGGCCGTATAATCGCTGGCAATCCGATCTTGTCGAGCGCCGCCATCGCCTGGGCAAAGCCGGAATGGCGGTCGTAGCCGATCGTACGGCCCTGGTCATCCTTGAGCGCAAGTGATTCGGCTATTACCGCGCGCGGATTGTCGAGACCAATCCGGTCCATGGCGGCGCGGAACTTCTGACGATCTTCGGCCATCTCGATGGCGTTGGCATCGGCACCGATCATCTCGACACCAAGCCGGTCGAGTGTCCCGCTGTGATAGAGTGCAAGCGTCGTATTCAACGCCGTCTGGCCACCCATCGTCGGCAGGATCGCATCCGGACGCTCCTGCTCGAGGATGCGTTGCACCACGTCCGGCGTGATCGGCTCGATGTAGGTGGCATCGGCCATATCGGGGTCGGTCATGATCGTGGCCGGATTCGAGTTGACCAGGATGATGCGGTAGCCCTCGGCCTTCAGCGCCTTGCAGGCCTGCGTCCCGGAATAGTCGAACTCGCACGCCTGACCGATAACGATCGGTCCGGCGCCTATAATCATAATCGATTTTATGTCGGTGCGTTTTGGCATGTCAGCCGCGTCTTGTAGTGGAGACGCGCTCTCTTGGCTATCGGATTGTTGACGCGGGTGGCGAACAGCTTGGCATCGGGTCGCGCCCCCACTTGCGCTCCAGACGATGGTCGAAATTGCGTTGCCAAATCGGGGCGACGATCTCGTCCGCCGCGATCCGGTCCGTGAGTTCGGTGCAGTGCGGCAAGTCGGGCCGCTCGCGGTGCCAAGCATAGAGCATGGCAAGGTAGACGTCGGCCAGTGACATCGCCTCACCGGACAGCCAGGTTTGCTTGGCAAGCACCCCCTCGACAACACGAAAGGCTGCGTGATTGCGCTCGCTCGCCGCCTCGCGGACCGCCTCGTGACCGGCCGGGTCGCTCGTGAAGCGATGTGGATAGATACGCCGGAGAGTGCCCTCGTAGATATTCACGCTGAGGAAAACAGTCCAACGCAGGAAGCTGGCGTGTTCGCTGCTTCCCGGTTTTGGCCCAACCTGCGGACCCGGATGGGCGGCGGCGATATAGATCAGGATCGCTGCCGTTTCGGTCATGACCGTGCCATCGGGCAACTCAAGTACGGGCACTTGCCGCCATGCATTGGTGGCGCCGAAGGACGCTGGCAGTTCCGAGTTCGGCTTGGAATCGATGCTGATCAGCCGGCATCGCTGGCCAGCCAGCGCCAGTGCGGCCTCGACAACAAAACCGCCCGAGCCGATACGGTTGCGCAGTACATAGGTCATTTGGTGGCTCCGGCGGGATAGCTAGCAACTCAGGCGGCTTCGGCGCCGTAATAAAGCATCACGACGTGTTTGGCCTCGGCGAAGAACAGCCAGCGCTCGGCGAGGACGCCCCCGGCCGCCGATGCAATCGCGATCATGCCGAAGAGCGGAGCGATGCCCGTCGGCAGCGCAAGCAAAGCGAGACAGCAGACAGCCGGCACCAGAAATAAGCCGATAACCGCCCATGTGCGCAACTTCTCGGCGTGTTTGCGCGCAACTTCGAAACCCATTTCGCGCATCACGAAATTCGCCTGCGTATGTGCCGGCTCCAGCGTACGAACTGCACCAAACTTGGCCAGCCCCGTCGCGTCGGCCGGCGTCAGCGTTAGTGCGCGGCCATCAATCCGCGACCAGTAGAATACCTTCAGGAGCCACCCTGCAACGAGCGCCGCCAGCGCCGCCAGGATTGCAAGATGCGGCACCGCTGACATCATCGCCAGAAGACCGCAGAAAAGAATGCCCCCGGTCGCCAGCCCCAGGACCACATAGACGGCGGGCACGACCTTGTCGTTCCAGGCACGGATCGTCGTCAGCGAGGCGTAGATCATCGCTGTGCAGTAGAGCGTAACGAGCGCACCCGCGATGGTCAGAAATGCCAACAACCCGATAGCACTTGCAAACCAGCCGAATAGCGATGCCAAAGCAAACAAACCGGCCGGCACATACGTTGCGACCGCCGCAACCCCCTCGCGGCTGAGCCAGGACGTACGCCACTGCGAGAATGCCCGCCACGCTCGTTCAGGACGGCCGAGATGGGCAGTCGACGAGAGCAGGCCGGCAGTGACAAGACCGAGCGCCAGGCCAAACGACAGGAAACGGAACCACCAACTCCCCGGCGTCGCGTCAAACAGTTCAGCGACACCGAGCCAGATCAGCAGGCCGTAGCCCGCCCCGGACGCGGTCGTAAAGAAAATGACGGAGTAAGCTGGATGCATCGGTCGTTCGATCCCGAAAATTGAGCGAATTTACGCCTGTCGGATGCCTAGCGGCTGAGCGCCTTGTCGGCCCACGCGAAGAATTTATCGAGGCTTCCGCTAGCGCCGCGCGACCCGCCAACGGGCTCCGCCGCAGCGCCATCGGCCCCCTCCGCTGTACCGTTGCGCCGCTCTCTGGGCGGCAGATAGCGGTTGACGGGTTTATAGTCGAGTTCCGGCATCAGCCCGAAGCCGCCGCGCTCGGCAACGATTTTGGACACGTCGCTTGCCGGATCACCGAGGTCGCCGAAATGGCGCGCACCCGTTGGACAGGCCATCACGCAGGCCGGTTGCCGGTCTTCCGGCTCCAGCGTTTCATTGTAGATGCGGTCGACACACAGCGTGCACTTCTTCATGACGCCGTGGGCATAGTCGTATTCGCGCGCCCCATACGGACACGCCCAGGAGCACAGCTTGCAGCCGATACAGGTGTCCGGATTGACGAGCACGATACCGTCCTCGGCACGCTTATAAGAAGCCCCCGTGGGACACACCGTCACGCAGGCCGGCGTCTCGCAGTGGAGGCACGACCGCGGGAAATGCACCGTGCGGCTGTTATCGCCTTCACCGGCCTCATAGCCATGCACTCGGTTGAGCCAGGCCCCGTGAGGATCGGCGCCGTATGGGTCCTGGTCGGAAAGCGGCGCCGAATAACCCGACGTATTCCATTCCTTGCACGAGGTGACGCAGGCCTGACAGCCGACGCAGGTGTCGAGATCGATGACGAGACCGAGCTTTTTCGCCGACGGTTCGGGCAATGACGTCATGAGGAAGACCCTCTCATGTTGCCTGTTCGCGCCGCATCGTTTGCAGTGGCGATCGGCTTTGTGCCGGAAGGCATATCCGCATCGGCCATATCAGCGCCAAAGGTCAGTGTTTGCGGGCGTGGTGAAGGGTCCGGTCGCGTCAGGCGCTCGAACTGCGGCATCGTTTCTCCCGCCTCGGCTGGTGCCGCTTTCTCGATCTTGACCCTGAGATCATACCAGGCCGCCTGCCCCGTCACCGGATCGGAATTCGAGAACCGATACCCTCCTTCGCGTTCCGGCAGCAGTTCGGAAATGAGATGGTTCAACAGAAAACCTTTACGTGTTTCCGGAGCATCGGGCGAGAGGTTCCAGGTACCGGCCCGCTTGCCGATCGCATTCCACGTCCATACGGTCTCGGGATTGACGCCATCCATCAGTTGCACCTGCGCTTTCACGCGGCCGATGGCGCTCGTGATCCAAACCCAGTCGTCGGTTTTGACCCCGAGTTCCGCCCCCTTTTTCGTGTGCATATGGAGGCGGTTATAGCCATGAATCTGACGCAGCCAAGCGTTCTGAGATCCCCACGAATGATACATCGCCATCGGCCGCTGCGTAATAGCGTGCATCGGGTATTCCGCTTCATCGAGGAGCGTGCCCTCGAACGGCGGATACCAGAACGGCAATGGATCGAAGAAGCGCTTGATGCGTTGGCGATGCGTCTGCGGCGGCACCGTCTCACCGTGTCCATCGGCTGACAGTCGGAATTTCTGCAGAGCCTCGAGGTAGAGCTGAAACGTGACGGGGTTGCCGTGCCCCATGAATCCCACTTCCTCGGCCCAATCGAGATAAGCCTTGTTCGCGTGCTTCATGTAGCGCTGGTTGGGTGCCAGTTCGTGCGCGTAGAAACATCCATTGTCGATATAGCGCTGCAACTGATCGGGATTGGGCTCGCCCTTGCCGAATTTGTCACCGTCCGGTCCGCGGAAACCGGCGAGCGGCCCGACACCCGGCCCGCCACGCTCGTGATTGACGATGTAGTCGGAATAGCCACCCGGGTATTTCGCGGCGCCCTCGTCATCGGTGAACCCTGGCAGGCCCAGCCGCGCGCCGAGATCGAGCACGACATCCTGGAACGGGCGCACGTTGCGGTCCGGCTTGACGACGGGTTGCCGAATCGCATCCGCCGGAGCATCC
>CAZWCL010000128.1:0-8446 GCA_964632265.1 uncultured Hyphomicrobiaceae bacterium
AAAGTCAACGCTTAAAATTTTTTACCACCTGCAAATAGGTACTTCAAGACTTAATGACATATATTAATTAAATGAAAATCAGAGAAAAACATTGATGCTTTTAATGGGGGCCTTCTCCGTAAGGTTAAATTTCCTGCTCCAGGATTTCTTTATTTACCAGCAATTCCGCCGGCACAATCTCTTTTTCCTTGTCCGGCATGAATATGCCGTAAACGGCCATGGCAGCGCTTGCCAGCAGCGGACTCGAGGTCTGATCGCCAGTCATCCGACAAACGTCAGCAATTGTGATATTGCGCCAATATGTTCGATTGCCGCCGACTCTGGACATCACTGCTGCCCGTATCCACGTCCTTGGCTTACGACATGGTAACGCGAGGACGGGGTATGGCATCGGCAGTGCGTAGGGTGCAATGTATTGCACCTTTTACACCTCGCCACGCTCTCCAAATTTCGCGTCATGCATCGCCTCGACACGCTGCCGGATTTCGCTGAGTTCGTGCTCCTCGATCCTCCGGTCGCGATGAAATGACGAATGCGGCCATTCCGCTATTGTTTGAACATAACCATGCGCGACCGGATTGAAGTAGATGTAGTCGACGCAGCGATCATACGCATCATCGTCTTCGATCAGTTGCTCCCAGAAACGACGCTGCCATATGCCGCGTTCACCGCGCGACCTGCGATTGGGAGCGATCCATTCCGTCTTTGGCATGCGCTTCGAGAAGAGCGCCTTGATACGGCGCCAGCGCACTGAGAAATCGTGATGTCCCTCGGGCAAGGTCCAGATCGTATGAATATGATCCGGCAGGATGACGATGGCGTCGATATGAAACGGAAACCGTGAGTTCGTTTCGCGCATGGCGTCACGCAGCAAATCGATGTGATCCGTCAGCAGCGTCGCCTGTCGGTCAGCCAGGTTCACGGTAAAGAACCAGCAACCGCCCGGCCGATACAATCGTCGATAATTCGGCATGAGCGTGCGGACAGTCCGATAAGAATTCACTGCCCATGATGATCGTTGAAACGTGTGAAAGGTGCAATGCATTGCACCCTACGCGCCTCGTTGCGTGGGAGCGCGCGCTCAGGTCGGCGTCGGGTCATGAAGAGACTTTTCAAGCGCCGGATCTGCGACCGCTGCACCTCCGACTGTGGATATGATTGATGCGTCGTAGCCGGTCGTTAATGCCGGAAAATTCAATCACCCCTCCTGACCTTCCCCGACATCACTGGTTGCACTAGAGCCGCCGACTCTGGACATCATTGCTGCCCGTACCCACGTCCTTGGCTCATGACATGGTAACGGGAGGACGGGGTATGGCATCGGCAGTGGAGCAGGTTTTTCGGAATTTTAGTTGGGCGGCGTGGCGGCGGGCGCATGGGTTGCACCGTTCGCTGTGGTTCCTGCTGTTTGCGTTGCTGGCCGTACGGCTCGGCACGTTTATTCCGTTGCCGGGGGTCGATGGCCGGGCGTGGGCGGAAGCTTTCGAGCCGTTTCGGGGGCTCTTGCCTTTCTAGCCGACGCTTCGGTTGCTGGCGCTGTTCGGCCAGTGACCGGCCTCCGCTGTCCGGCCTCGGACCGTTGCTCAGGCCATATCAATTCAGTACGCTTCAAGCGTCTCGAAAAGAAAAGCCCCGGACGCGCGAAGCATCCGGGGCTTTTTGTCATTACATGTGCGCCCCGCTCTAGACGCGGAGGTCCTGGCTGCCGCTGGCGCGGGCTTCGTCGATCGCCTTGCGAACCTTTGGCGGGTTCATCGGAAGCTCTTCGAAGCGGATGCCCGTTGCACGGGAGACGGCGTTGGCGATGGCGCCCATGGGGGGCACGATCGGGGTTTCGCCGACGCCGCGGACGCCGTACGGGTGGTTCGGGTTCGGCACCTCGATGATGATCGTGTCGATCATCGGCAGGTCCGAGGCGACCGGCACGCGATAGTCGAGGAAGCCGGCGTTCTGGAGCTTGCCGTCGTCGCCGTAGACGTATTCCTCGTTGAGCGCCCAACCGATGCCCTGGGCGGCGCCGCCCTGGTACTGGCCTTCGACGTAAGCCGGGTGGATGGCGCGGCCGGCGTCCTGAATGACCGTGTAGCGCTTGATCTGAACGCGGCCGGTCTCAGCGTCGACCTCAACGTCAACGAGGTGCGTGCCGAGGCTCGGCGCGGCACCCTGAGCGTTGATCGAGCAGTTGCCGACGATCGGGCCACCGGTCTTGCCGGCGATGGCTGCGATGTCCTTGAGATCCATCGGCTCGTGAGCACCGGCGTTGTCGCCGGCCGGGCGCACCTTGCCGTCCTCGAACGTCACGGCATCTTCCGGGATCTCCCACAACATGGCCGCGCGCTTGCACGCTTCCTCCTGGATCTCGCGGCAGGCCTCGACTGTGGCCATGCCGGACGAGAAGCACGACCGCGAGCCGCCCGTGAGGAAGTTGAAACCGAGCTGCTGGGTGTCGCCAATGACCGGCTGGATCTGGTCGTAATGGACGCCCAGTTCCTCCGCCGCCATCATGGCAAGGGAGGCTCTGAGCCCGCCAATGTCCGGCGTGCCGGCGGTGAGGTTGACCGAGCCATCCTCGTTTAGGACCACGGAGACCGTCGTCTGGGCGCCGATGTTGTACCAAAAGCCCGAGGCGATGCCGCGCCCCTGGTTAGGGCCAAGAGGCGCCTTCCAGTGGTCCGAGTTCTTGGCGGCCTCAAGGGTTTCGACGAGACCGATGGGGCCGAACTTGGGGCCGTGCGCTGTCTGCGTGCCTTCCTTGGCGGCATTCATCAAGCGCAGCTCGATCGGATCGATGTCGAGCTTGAGGGCGATCTCGTCGACGACGCTTTCGACCGCATACTCGGACATCGGAGCGCCCGGAGCGCGGTAGGCGGCGACCTTCGGGCGGTTGGAGACGACGTCGTGGCCGATAACCTGGACGTTGTCGACGTCGTAAGGTGCATAGGCGGCCATGCAACCCTGGCTGACAGGCGAGCCGGGAAGGGCACCGGCCTGGTACATCATCTCGGCGAAGCACGCCGTCATGCGGCCGTCGTTCTTGACGCCGATCTTGACGTTGACCACGGTGCCGGGAGCCGGTCCGGAAGCTCGGAAGACATCCTCACGCGACATGGTCATTTTGACCGGGCGCCGAGACTTCTCGGCAAGCGCCAGGGCGAGCGGTTCCAGGTAGACGACCGTCTTGCCACCGAAGCCGCCACCGATCTCGGCGCAGTTGACCTTGATCTGCGACGTTTCCCAGCCGAGGAGGCGGGCGCAATGGGCGCGCACGATCCAGTGACCCTGGGTGGAGACCCACAGCTCGGCCTGCTTGTCCTGGTTGACGACGGCGAGGCAGGCGTGTGGCTCGATGTAGCCCTGGTGGACGGGCGCGGTCTTGAAGGTACGCTCGATGACAAGGTCGGCCTCGGCGAAGCCCTTGTCCATGTCGCCCTTATTGAGCTCGATGCGGTTGGCGACATTCGACGGCTTTTCAGGGGCCGGCGAGACACCCTGCGTGATCAGGTTGTCATGCAGAAGTGGTGCGTCTTCCTTCATCGCTTCAAGGACGTCGATGACGTGGGGAAGAACTTCGTACTCGACCTTGATCGCCTTCAAGGCTTTCTTGGCGACCGCTGCGCTGGTGGCAGCTACGGCGGCGATCGGGTGGCCTTCAAAGAGGACCTTGTCGCGAGCCATTACGGTGGTCGAGATGTGGTTGTAATTGACCATCATCTCGCCGGCAGGTGAGATCTTCGATTCCTGCTCGGGGAAGTCGGCGGCGGTAACGATCGCCTTGACGCCGGGAATCTTCTCGGCTTCGGACGTGTCAATCGAGACGATCCTGGCATGTGCGTGCGGCGCACGCAGCACGGCACCGTTGAGTTGGCCCGGCAGGTTGTAATCGGCGCCGAAGCGGGCTTTCCCGGTCACCTTGTCCATGCCATCAGGGCGAATTTGCCGAGTGCCGACCCATTTCAGGTCAGCATCGGCAGGTATGTTTCCTACACGTTCCTGCATCAGGCGGCTCCTCGCATTTCTTGTGCGGCGTCCATGACGGCGCGGACGATCTTGTCGTAGCCTGTGCAGCGGCACAGGTTGCCGGCCAGCCAGTAGCGGACTTCGGTTTCGGTGGGGTCAGGGTTGCGCTCGAGCAGAGATTGGGCCGCAACGAGGAAACCCGGGGTGCAAATACCGCACTGAAGGGCGGCGTGCTCGATGAATTTCTGCTGCAACGGGTGCAGGTTTTCGCCCTCGGCCATGCCTTCGATGGTGCCAACCTTCTTGTTGTTGGCTTCGACGCCAAGCAGCAGGCAAGAGCAGACTAGGCGTCCGTCAACGGTGACGGTGCAGGCGCCACAGTCGCCCGTGGAGCAGCCTTCCTTAGTGCCGATCATCTGCATCTCGTCACGCAAAACGTCGAGCAACGTTTGCTCCGGATCGCAGAGGACCTCGACAGGATCGCCGTTCAGTTCGAATGATACGTGCTGTTTCATAGTGGGTGGGCCTCGATTATTTGCCTTGAGCGCGGTCGTACGCTGTTTTTGCGGTGCGGCGGGCTAGAACGCCGGCCACTTTCGTGCGGTATTCGATGGTGCCGCGCTTGTCATTGATTGGCGCACAGGCGGCCTGCGCCGCGGCGTCCAGCTTGGCCATGGCGTCGTCATCGAGCGAAGTGCCGATGATGGCGTCTGCGGCTTCCTTGACGAGAAGCGGGCGGGCTGCGACGGCGCCGAGAGAAACGCGGGCCCTCGTGATCTTTCCGCGTTCGTCGAGCTCGAGCGCGGTTGCGCAGCCGACAACGGCGATGTCCATCTCAGTGCGTGGAATGAAGCGCTCATAGGCGTCGGAGGCGCGTGACGGGCGAGCCGGCAGGAAGAAGGATACGACGAATTCGTCCTTACCGATCGAAAGCTTGCGCGGGCCGACCATGATGTCTTCGACCGGAATATCACGCGTGCCGTTCGGGCCGGCGACGCGGGCTGTGGCTCCGGCCGCGATCAGGCCGGGGACGCTGTCAGCGGCGGGTGAGCCGTTGCACAAGTTGCCGCCCATCGTGGCACGGCCCTGGATCTGCGTGGAGCCGATGAGGTTGGCGCCTTCGACCACGCCGGGCCAGACTTTACTCAGTGTTGGATGCTCTTCGAGCTCGGCGCCGGTGATGGCGGCGCCAATCCGGAAGCCGCCGTCTTCTTCTTTGAGCTCACGGACTTCACCGATGTGTTTGATGTCGACAACGACATCAGGCTCGATAACATCAGTCCGCATCTGGACAAGGAGGTCGGTGCCGCCGGCCAGAATTTTGGTCAGACCGCTGCCACTCGACAGCAGCCGCACTGCATCATCAAGCGTTTCGGGCGCTTCATATTTCATACGTTAACCTCGGGTGTATCTTTAAGAGTGATGCAACGAGTTCCAACTAATCACGTCGTGCGACGGTTACTGAAGCGCCAGCCGTACGCGAGCCAGGTTATACGCGCCAGCCCAAGTCGATGAAAAAAGCCTGCCGACCCTATCAGCCGTCTGTTCGCCGCAGTTGAAATCAATCGCAACACGCGTGGATCATGCATTAGTATAAAGGTCGGTTCATGCCGCCACAAGCGGTATGCGTGAAGGGTGCGTCACCGGAGGATGCGTCATCATGTGTGCAATCAAAAGACTGATAGGATGGACGGCAACTGCAACAACGAAATGGTGGAGAGAACGAAAATGGCCAAGGGGTATTGGATTGCGCATGTGAAGGTGACCGATCCGGAGCGCTACAAGGATTACGTGACCGCCAACGCAAAAGCTTTTGAAAAGTTCAACGCGAAATTCCTCGTTAGGGGTGGTCAGAATGAGAGCCGGGCCACGGCCCACGACTATGACCGGCACGTCGTGCTTGAGTTCGAGAGCTTTGATGCGGCGAAGGCTTGCTACGACAGCGACGAATACCAGGCGGCACGCTTGATCCGGGACGAGGCGTCAGAGGCCTATGTGACCATCATCGAAGGTTGGGATGCTTCCTAGCAGCCTGCTCATCATTTCCGGTTTAGATGCAGACCGTTCGTAACCGGACCCGCTCTAAGGCGTGAGTGGTTACGGGGACGGCGACAACGCTTTCGGCCCTGAACCAGGTCGAAGCTCTCGACGCTCTCCATGCATGCGGCGCTTGCGGCTTGAGTGGAAAAGCAACTAGCGCCCGACTTGGCGGGCGACTTGGCGGGCGACTTGGGCCTCGGCTGCCTGGAGCGTGTTCTTTAGCAAGCAGGCGATCGTCATTGGGCCGACGCCACCGGGCACGGGTGTGATGGCGCCGGCGTGGCGGCTGGCTTCGTCAAAGGCGACGTCGCCGACGAGGCGGGTTTTGCCACTGCCGTCGTCCTTCGGTATGCGGTTGATGCCGACATCGATGACGGTCGCACCCGGCTTTATCCAGTCGCCACGGATCATTTCAGGGCGGCCGACGGCTGCAATGACGATGTCGGCGCGGCGAATGACCTGCTGTAGATCTCGGGTGCGAGAGTGGGCGACGGTGACCGTGCAATTTTCAGCAAGCAGTAGCTGCGCCATCGGCTTGCCGACGATCGCGGAGCGGCCGACGATGACGGCTTCAAGGCCGCTGAGGTCATCGTGGACGGACTTCAGCAGGATGACAGAGCCTGATGGGGTGCACGGCACGAGTGCCTCTTCTCCGGCAGCGAGGCGGCCGACGTTGATGGGGTGGAAGCCGTCGACATCCTTGGCAGGCACGATTGCTTCGATGACGGATTTTTCCCCGATGTGAGAAGGAAGCGGCAGCTGGACGAGGATGCCGTGGACCGTAGGGTCGCTATTGAGCGTCTCGATCAGGGCAAGCAGCTCAGCCTCGGTGGTCTCGGCAGGCAACTTGTGTTCGAGGGAGCGCATACCGCATTCGATTGTCTGGCGGCCTTTGTTGCGCACGTAGACCTGGCTTGCCGGATCTTCTCCGACGAGGACGACGGCGAGGCCGGGTTCTGTTCCGTGCCGTGCCTTGAACGCGTTGACACCTTCGGCAACCTGGCTGCGTACACTTGCGGCGATCGCCTTGCCGTCGATGATATGCGCCTCGCCGTTTCGATCCGCTGTCATGAGTGGTCAAGCTCCGATTATTTCGGCTATTTCGGCGAGTTGCGTTGCTATTCGCGCTCGCTCTGCCTTGTTTGTCAGGATGCGCAGCGTCTTCGTGCGCGACTTGCGTCCGGACGACAGTTCCATGCTGCTTTTCGGCAGTGATAACCACTTGGCGACGGTTTTGATCACGTCACGGTTGGCGGCGCCGTTCTCAGGTGCAGCACGTACGCCCACTTTGAGGGCCCAGCCGGTGGCTGTTGCGACCGGCTGGGCGATGTCGTTGCGGCTTGCTTTCGGCGTAACGCGGATGCGCAGGCGGATTTCTGGATCTTGTCCGTCTGGGCTTGTCTGGATCGCATAGATGGTGTCGCCGGGAATCACCTCAGGATGCCCGTTCAGGCGCCACGTGCGGCTGGTATGAGGACGCCGTAGATAACGTTTTGGACGAGCAGACAGGCGAGGATGAGGATGACCGGAGAAATGTCGAGACCGCCAAGATCCGGCATGAATTGCCGGATGCGGCGTAGCAGCGGCTCGGTCAGGGCGTTTAAAGCCTGCCAGATAGCACGCACGAAGTCATTGTGTGGATTGATGACATTGAAGGCGACGAGCCAGGAGAAGATGACGGCCGCAATGATCACCCATTGATAGAGGCTGACGATATAGCCAAGGAAGCCCAAGAGGACGACAACGAGATTTTCGGCCATGAATAGTGCTCCGCAGCGAGATGCCGGATTGATCTAACGGTGGGTGAGGACGCGATGAGGTGCAGCGCGGGTGGGGGACAGCGCGCACAAATTAGCGGTTCGCGCGCATTATGCAATCGGGAAGGATTAGCTGATTCGGGCAAGTTCGCCGTTGTTGGAACTTGACATGACTGAAAGTGCTCCCAATTAATGCCCGCCCCGCACCGCGCAGGTTTTCAAGCGCGGCGGGGCCGATGGGGCCGTAGCTCAGTTGGGAGAGCGCTGCAATCGCACTGCAGAGGTCGGCGGTTCGACTCCGCTCGGCTCCACCATTTTTAGTTTGCCGGTAGCCGCCACGCCAACCCTACCGGCGTGGTTCCGGTTCGATGAAAATCCTCTCACCTCCACCATTTGGCTCTTCGTCGGAAACGGGGGCAGGTGGCTTTCGCTGAAGGTGGGGGCACGATGGCGACATCAACTCCGCCGCCGGTGCGCTTGCCAGTGTGTCTGGCACTTTAATCGGCAGCCGCCGCCTTCGTGAGGTTTTACTTCGCCGGGCGTGGGGCGAGTGGGTTGCGGCCCCAAGGCGCTGATCCTTCGCCGTCGCCGGCGTTGGCGGTAAAGATGCCCAACAGATGCGTCAGCTTGCGCTCCCGTTCGGTGTCGATGCTGACGGAAGCGGTCATGCCGGCGCGCAGCGGCGGTTCACC
>CAZWCL010000129.1:0-8430 GCA_964632265.1 uncultured Hyphomicrobiaceae bacterium
AACCCACGCGTCGTGCGCCTCACACGCGGCAAGCTCACGAAGCTGAACTTCGGTGCATCAATCACGCGCGTTGTTCGAATTGACCTCAGCCGCTCAGCATTCGGCCATCGCACCGACCACATCGGGCCGAACCTCTCACGCGCCCTCGACCGTCTGGCCGACACGCTGGCAACCAAGCGGCCGTCGGTCATCCGGCTCTCTTATTACGTGGGCAAAGGTGAACGTGACAAAGCCGGGCGGCGCCTCCGCGCGGTCCAGCATTATCTCCGCCGTCGCTGGCGGACCGTGTCCGGTCCGTACCGCCTCGATGTCGAAACCCGAATCGTGACGAGGCGCTGAGACCAATGACAAAGCCAAACACCGCAACAAACCTCGAACGACGCGATCCCTCTATGACTTTATTACGGAATATGGCTGTCGGAACGCTTTCTGCAGCAGCCCTGCTCGCCACCTCCCTGGGCGCGGCAGCAGAATGGAAATCATCATGCAGCGGCGCGCGCTGCGATGGTGGCTTGCGGGCTACGGAACAGCCCGTCTACGACGGCGCGTGGACGACACGGACACTACCGGTCGGCCATAATACCGAGCAGCCGAAGCCGGGCAGGGATCCTTACCACTGGGGCTTTGCCATCTCGGTCGATGGCGAACGCTTCGCGGGCGACGACACAGCTGAAGACTATGAGCGCCGCATCGACATAGAGCTTTCGAAAGTTGATATACAGGTCAAGTTTGACGGCCTCGGCGTAAAGCCGATCCTGAATGTATCGACAGTCGACCTACGTCACAGCTATCAGGCCGGTGAAAAGGTCACCTTCCTGCCGACATCAAACTATCCGGCCTGGATCGCGAGAGCGGAAATTCGCATCTACGAAGCCGGCCACCATGTCGATGGCCTCCCGGTCGCGCTCGTTGAGGTGCCCGGCCCGGGCCAGGAGGTGAGCTGGATCATGCCACCCGATGGCGAAGAAAAGTTCTTCTACGTCCTGCGCGTCTACGATGGCCATGGCCGGTATGACCAGACGATCCCACTTGGACTGCGGCGCACCGCGAAAAACTTCAAGCGACACGCGACTGCACCAACAGAAGACGCCGTTGCAGCAGGTAATCTCGAAGATCGGACAGCAACACGCAACATCCCCGTTTATGGCGGCGCCATCACCGTCTTTGGCCAGGACGTACCAGTCGGCTTTCGCGTCAAGGCGATCGGCGAGCGGGTGCCAGTCGACCCGAATGGTAAATTCCTGATTCAGCGAATCCTGCCACCCGGCGAACACGACATCGATGTCCGCGTATGGGGCAACCACGATGGCGACATCAAGCTTGTGCGGCCCGTCCACATCCCGGAGAACGAGTGGTTCTATGTCGGGCTTGCTGATCTGACCGTCGGCAAGCGTTTGGGTAGCAAGCAACTCGTGGCCGCCGCCCCGGGTGATTACAAGAGTACCTACACGAAGGGCCGCGTCGCATTTTACCTGAAGGGCAAGATCAAGGGCCGCTACATCCTCACAGCCGCCGCTGATACCGGTGAAGACAAGGCACAGCACATCTTCCGCAATTTCGACGGCAAGGGTGCCCAGGACATTCTCGACCGCATCGACCCCGACAAATACTATCCAGTCTACGGAGACGACTCTACTTCCATTGAAGACGCCCCGACAGATGGCAAGTTCTTCGTGAGGCTGGAGCGCGGCCAGAGCCACATCATGTGGGGCCGCTTCCGCACGACCATCCGCGGCACCGAATTCGCACGCAGTCAGCGTAAGCTCTACGGCGCCCACGCCCGCTATCAATCCGAGACGGTGACAAACCACGGCAAGCCGGTTGCAACCGTCGAAGCCTATGCCTCGCAACCCGACACCCTTCCTCAGCGCGATAACTTCCGCGGCACTGGCGGTTCGCTCTACTTCCTGTCGCGTCAGGATGTGAACCGAAACTCGGAAACCCTGTTCGTCGAGGTGCGCGATCGCGTGAGCAACCTGGTCTTGCGCCGGACACCACTGCGCTACGGCGAAGACTACGATATCAACTATGTCCAGGGCGTCATCATTCTCAAAAACCCTCTCGCGTCGACCACCGGCAGCGACACCATCATCACTGACGGCGGACTCGGTGGTGATCACCAGTATCTGCTCGTCCAATATGAATACACACCACCCGTTGGAGAAGTGGACGGCTACTCCGCCGGGGGACGCGCCGAAGCCTGGCTTATGGATCGTGTGCGCGTCGGCATCACCGCAGCAAATGAAGAGACCGGCACGGCCGACCAGAAGGTCTACGCCGGCGATGTACGCGTGCGTCTCGCCCCCAACTCATACATCGAAGCCGAGGTTGCCCGCAGCAAGGGCCCAGGTTTCAGCAGCACGAACTCGATCAATGGCGGCCTGTCGATCGACCCCATTGGCACCGCAGGTCGCCCCAGCGTCGAGGCCTATGCTTACCGCACCAAGGCCCATGTCGATCTCGAAGATATGAACACCGGCCTCAAAGGTCACATCGGCGCTTATTACGAGTGGCGCGACGACGGCTTCTCCTCATTCACCATCAACACGGCGGAACGCAAGCAGGCATTCGGCTTGCATGCACAGGTCGACGCACGCGACGACCTCCGCTATCTCGCTCGCTACAAGGATTTCCGCGAGCACAAAGGCCGCAGAAAGCAGGTCGGCGATGCTGAAGTCGAGTACGATTTCCGCGAAGATTGGGCGATCGGCTTCGGACTGAAACACACCCTTCTCAAAGAGACGGTCGCAGGCGCCAAGGATGGCGGCCGGACGGACGCCGGCGTACGCTTGAGCTACAAGCCCGACGAAAACCACATCTACTACGTCTTCGGCCAAACGACCCTTGCAACGACCGGCGATCTCGAGCGCAACGATCGCGGCGGGGTTGGTGCTCACTTCCGCGTCACCGAAAAGATCGGCGTGGAAGGCGAAGTCTCTTATGGCAGCCTCGGTTGGGGCGGCCGCGCGGCCGTGACTTACGATCCAACTGCCGACGACCGTTACTATTTCGGCTACAAGCTCGACCCCGAGCGTTCCATCAATACAACCCACACTCTCGGTGGCGCGGACGGCGGCGTATTCGTACTGGGCGCCAAACAGAAATACTCCGATTACCTGTCAGCCTACGGCGAAAACAATTACGACATTTTCGGCAACCGCCGCTCGCTGACCAACACCTACGGCGTCATCTACACACCGTCGGCCCTCTGGTCGATCGGCGGCGGCATCGAATACGGCGACGTGAAAGACCACTACAGCACGGCCGAACTCGAGCGGATCGCCTTGTCTGGAACCGTCGCCTACAAGGTTGAAGACAAGATTAGTTGGCGCCTGAAAGGCGAAGCCCGTTTCGAGGATTCACCCGACGGATCGAAAGACCGCAACACCTATTTTCTGACCGCCGGAACCTCGATCCGCCACGACGAAAACTGGCGCTTCCTCGCCAAATTCGATGGCGTGATCTCTGAAACCGATCAAGCAGCCTTCCTCGACGCCAATTACCTCAAAGCGAGCGTCGGCTATGCCTACCGCGGCACCGATTGGGACGGCGTGAACGGTCTCTTCAAGTACACCGCGCTGTATGATCTGCCAGGGCCCGACCAGATCACGAGTGCCGGCACGCCCGGACCGGCTCAGCGCAGTCACGTCGTTTCGGCCGATGTCAATATCGATGTAACGCAGCATGTTACCGCCGGCGCCAAGTACGGGGTCCGTTTTGGTGAAGTCTCCGCCACACGCAACGATGACGACTTCATCAAATCAACCGCGCACCTCGCCGTTCTCCGCGCCGATATCCACGTCGTCAAAAACTGGGATGCACTTCTCGAGGCACGCGTCCTCCACACTCCGGAAATCGAAACCACCAAGGTCGGCTTTCTCGCCGGCGTCTACCGCCACCTCGGCAACAACCTCAAGGTTGGTGTCGGCTATAACTTCGGCAGCTTCTCTGATGACGTTGCCGACCTAACCCACGACGAGGGCGGCGTGTTCGTCAACGTGGTAGGCAAGTTCTGAGTTCGGAAACTTCTCGGAGCTTGTTCATCGTGCGTGCAGCCACCCAGTCGGCGAACCGGCGTTGTGAACTCAACTTTCTGATACAAAAAGTTTTTTTCGCGATATCACGGACCCAAACCGCAACCACATTCCATCTGGAGAACGGTTGCTGGCGTGGCCATTCCGCAACCCGAACCGGTTCGCCGGGGGACATGAGCTGCAATCGCTGTGGACAAAAGAAGCCCCGGGAGCGCCGTGACGGCCGCCAACGACTATAGACAATGAACTGTAGGCGTCATCTGGGGGCGAAAGTTGCCCGCAGCGGGGATTGCGTAAAACTATATGTTGTCGAGTAGCGTCTCAAAGCGTTCAGCAAACGTGCGCGCCATCGCCGGTAACGGTATGGGGGCTTCGACCGTTGGGCTGACCATACAGCGATTGCTTTGTCTGCTGCTGGCTGCGTTGCTTGTGGGCGGCTGCGTACGCATGAAGCTGCCTGACAACACAAACGCCGCTCTCTATGATCCCGAAAAGACAGCCTCAACGTCACATACGCCGAGCAACGAGCTGACATACGTCGACAACTACTGCCCCGAGCCAGGCACTCCAAACTACATCGAACCGGCAGCAACCAAGTCATCCTTAAGTCGCGGCCGGCGTCGCAAGCCGCTCATGCGCTACTCATCCGGCGATCGCTTCCGGATACTCATCCTGGGTTCACCCGAATTTTCCGGCGACTACGCTGTCAACGTCGACGGCAACGTGATCCTGCCGTATGCCGGCTCGGTCACCGCGACGGGACTGACCAACAAGCAACTGACGGGGCGGATCAGACGACGCCTCGTGAAGAGCGGCATTTTTTCCGCCGAAGCAGATCAGATCAGCGTCCAGCCGGTGCAGTACGCCCCGGTCAACATCACAGTTGCTGGCGCCGTCTTTCGTCCAGGTCGCTACACGATCAACGCGGTCAGAGAGCAAAACAAACTCAATCAGCTTCGTACCAAATCAGGTGACAGCCCGATTGATCGCTTCGTGCCGGCAGCACTGCAGGCGGCCGGCGGCGTGCGCCCGGACGCCGACTTGTCCAACGTGGTCGTTCATCGCAACGGCCGCAAATTCAAACTCAATTGGCGTGGCGCAATCACGGGCCAACCGGTCGATGACCTGCCTTTGATCGAAGGCGATCACGTCGAAATCGCCGAAGCTGGATGCTATCAATCCGCTCTCGTACGCCCGTCGCAAATCACACCTGAAAGTGTCCGGGTATTCCTGTCCAACCTGACCGTACCATCATTGAGCAACGCCAACTCTGTGCAGAACCAAAACACATCGGCCGGTTTCCCCTATGGCACGCGCATGCTGCAGGCGCTGGTCCAGGCAAACTGCGTCGGCGGCACCTATGCGACGAACGCCCACCGCTACGGTGTTCTCATCAGCCGCAATCCGAAGACACGCAAAACAGAGGTCGTGCAACGGTCAATTGAGGATCTGGTGCGAAGCGCCGACCGCGATCGGATGAACCCGCTGCTACTGCCCGAGGACGCGATCGCCTGTTACGACAGCAGCGTCACGGAATTTCGTGACGTGATGTCCGTCATATACAGCACCGTCCTGCCGGGCACCCAAGTGATCGATTTTGTGAAATGATCTCACAGCATTACGGCGCCGCCCGCGCCATCCCCGACGCCGGCAGATGACCACGAGAATAACCGGCACCGAGACATCTGGCGAATGGATTGCGCAACGGACGCCGCAAACCGATCCCGACCAGCAAGAGCCCGGGCCAGATAAGGTATGTTACGATTTCGAGATTGTCTGCGAACGAGAACATCGCGATCGCAAGAACAATACTCAGTGCAGCTCTCGCCACCCGGTCACGCTGCGCCTTCAAGCTGAGCTCGACCAAACTCCACCCGAGCGGCACGGCGAGCGCCAGGAACCCGACAAGCCCTTTGACGAAGAGCAATCCATACCAAGTATGGTGCGAACCGATCGGCATAAACTGCACCAAATGCGGCCCTGGCTCCACCGTCCCATGACCGAACCAGAAAGCTTCCGTCAGCCATCGATGGTAGCCGATATTATTGAGGACGGCGCGCACGCGGCTTGAAGCAGCCCGTGCCGAATTGAAGGCGGATTGCGAATCCTCGAACGCCATTATCAGGTGATCGGTCATCAAGACCGCAATGGTGACAGCGAAAGCCGCGAAAATCAGCACAGCCGGGCGATGTGCGTTGGAGATGGCAAGCAACGCAGCAATCACGATCGGCAGAGCAACAATTGCCGAACGCGATCCGGCCATCCAGCACACGATCACCGCGGTTACGACTGTTGCAACCTTCCAGGCAATCGACCGCTCAAACAGCGCAAACAGAAAATAAATGCTGAAAACGAACGCTGTCGCCGTGGCCCACGGTCCAAAGAAGCGCCACCTGAGTTTCCCGGTCGTATCATCCACTGCGTATATTGTGACGTCGAAAAACTCAGGCCCCGTGCCGCCTATATAGACCAGCGGAGAAACATAGAGATCCTTTGGCAAGCCGAGCTGTGCTGCCATGAAGAAGAATGGAATGAGTATCAGCGTCTGGACACCGAGCTTGCTCCCGGCACGGTAGAGCACCTGGGGTCTGATCGCCAGCACCGCACCGGCAAGCGGGAACACCGCCAGCAGCGCCCAGCCTTTCGCCCACCCGATAGTCGACTTGATAAGCTTACCCGTACCAAGCTCAAAATCGATGTGTCCAATGACCAGCGCCACGAGCATGGCCGCCATGCCGATAATCCACAACACGACGCCAAACGGTATCGCGATGCGTTTTGGCCCCCCTTCCATCAAGCCGAGGTAGCGCAAACCAGCGACCATCAGGAGGACGTAACCGAGCGCCGCGCCGACGACGTAGAGAGCCCCGAAAAGCCAGAACGCCCACGTCCATACGATCGCGGAGGAGACGATCTTCTCCTCTAGTGTTTCCGGCTGAACCAGCTGCGGAACCATAACGCTCCCCACGCGATAAGAATAAGAATTGAACCAAGCGCACCGGCAGCAATCGCGTAGGCGAGTCGAGGCTGACTTCGGTCGCCCGGCAGCGACGGCGCTGAAAGCAACTGCACCATCGGATAGGACGCAAAAAGATCGGTTCTCCCGATATCGAGCCTGGCGGCCGCGGATGTGAAGACCGCCTCCGCCACCAGGTGATCCTTCTTCAGCGCTTCCAGCCGCGCCGCAGCCTTGCCAAGTTTCTTCACCTTGACCGACAGCGTCTCGACTTCGGCTTCAAGAGCCGCCACTTCGCGCCGGCGGCCCGCCAGTTGGCTTTCGTTGTCGATGATGGACTTGTAAAGCTCGCTTTGGTTCGAGCGATTGAACACCCTGAGAAGCTTCGGCAGATCCTGCGGCGCGCCGAGTCCGGCTTCCGTGGCAAACCGCTCCAGTTCCGCTTGAACGCCGGCCAGTCTGAGCTCGATGTTGACACGGGTAGGATGGCGCGGACCATACTGGCGTCGCGCCTCGAGTACTTTGCTGCCATGTTCCGCCCAAACCGTCGCGAGACGCTCGAACTTCTTGTTCGATGCCAAACGAACACCGACGGCCGCGAGATGCGGCGAAAGCCCCACCCTTTCGACCAGCGCTTGATGCTGCTGCTTCAGTCGTTCGAGGTCGGTCCGCTGTTCGGCAAGGCGACGTCGCAGAAGCTCTTCCGAAAGCGCCGCCTCCTTGAATTGGTTAAGCGAAAGGAGCCCACTTTTCCGCTGAAACTCGAGCATCTCCTCGCGCACGCGGTTGAGGTTCGCCCGATAGACCTTGAGGTTCTCGCGCACGAACGTCGCCCGCTTCTCCAACTCGTCGCGACGAAGTACGTCGAGCTGGTGTTGGAACGCAGCCAGCAAGGCCCGGCCCTTCTTTTCAGCATCCTCCGGTGAACCGCCACTGATACGAAACAGCATCAACGAGGTTTCATCGATCAGTTTCACCCGGGCCTTGCCGAACTCTCCCTCATCCATGTTCAGCGCCTTCGCCGCGCGGGCCCGTACCTGTTCACTACCGGCAATCTCCCGATAGATCGCTTTTGGATTGAGCGTCACCGTACCGAACGGGTGCGTTGGGGCGGTCGATGTTTGGCCGATCGATTCGAGCGACACCGACGAACCATTGTTCGACGCCGGCAGAATGAGACTCCACTTGCTGTGATAGACAGGCGGCATAAGGAAAAAATAAGCCGCCGCCAGAGCCCAGATGAGCCCGATCGGCAACAACGACCAAAAAAAGCTCGGTCCCCGCGGCCGGAACGCTGCTTCAATGCGCGCGCGCTGAGCCGCAGGCCCGGGCATGACCCGCCCGGCCTCGAAATGAGGCAATTCAGCTGTGCCCGCCTGGCTGGTCACTGCTTATGGACCTCCAGCCCTTGCGCTACACCAGAGGCGACCGCCGGACGCA
>CAZWCL010000130.1:0-8428 GCA_964632265.1 uncultured Hyphomicrobiaceae bacterium
GTGAATTTCGAGAATGTCGAAACCTGCCCGATCGGCCCGCTCGGCGGCGCGGCCCCAGTTAGCGACCATGTTGCCGATCTCGTTGTGAGACAACGCCCTCGGCATGGCCGCAAGTTCCGAGTGTGGCACGGCGCTTGGGGCAACAAGCTCCCATCCTTCCCAGTCCCACACTTCCGCTTCGTCACCCTGAAGCGGGCGCCCGCCCTCCCAGGGTCGCGTCAGGCGCGCCTTGCGCCCTGAGTGTCCGAGTTGGATTGCCGCCAGCGCATCGTGTTGCTGAATGAAGCGTGCGCAGCGTGCCAGCCCATCGATGAACTTGTCATCCCAAAGCCCGGTGTCGCCGACCGTACCGCAGCCGTTACGCGCAACCTTGGTCGATTCCATCATGACGACGCCCGCCCCGCCGACCGCATAGCGCCCGGCATTGACCAGATGCCAGTCGGTGACATGGCCCTGTTCGGCGGAATATTGATGCATCGGCGCGACGACGACGCGGTTCTTGAGCCGGGCATCGCGAATAGTCAGTGGTGTAAACAGAAGCGGTTGCGACATGGGAAAGCTCGCTGGGCTAACGATTTTTGATCAGGAGGCGGTTTGCAGGCAGGCGCTCGCCAGCGGCTATCTCAGTGTCCGGTCAAACAGCGCCCGGAGCTTTTGAAAGGCTTGCTCAGCGGCCACCGGATGGTAGGCCGCGCGCTCGGCGAAGCAGTAACCATGGTGGGTGCCCGGGACTTTCTCGACGTCGGCGGTCACTTTCTTGTCTTTGAGTATCTCGCGGATGTCGTCGGCGATGTTGTCACCGACGTGATCGTCGACTTCGGCGAACGAGAGATAAACCTCGCCGTTGATGTCGCCGGCGATCAGGTGGGGAGAATCCTCCTCCTCCGTAATGATACGCGTGCCATAGAACGCGGCTGCCGCGGTGACGCGGTCCGGATAACGCGCAGCAACCGTCATGATAAAGCTGCCGCTCATGCAATGCCCGACGATGCCGATTGGTCCCGGTTTGATTGCGGGATTGGCGTCCGCCCACGTCAGGATGGCGGCGGTGTCTTCGACGATCATCTGGTTGGTCATATTGTTGCGCGCCGCCATCATCAATTTGGCGTGGCCCGGATTACTGCGGTCATAGTCCAAGCGTATGGTACCCATCGTGTAGTAGAGATCGGGCAGAATGCACACGTAGCCGGCAAGCGCGATGCGCCGCGCCATGTCTTCCAATTCTTCGCGGTAACCCGGCGCGTCCATATAGAAGATCACGGCTGGCAGAGGCTCGTCCCCTTCGGGCCGTGCCACGAATGTGTGCATGCGTCCTGCGCGGGTCCGCATTTTGAAGGTGTGCTCGATCATTATTGTGCTCCCCTGCGCGCGATGTCGGATGGCTGATTTGGCCGCGCAGGCCTTATTCTAGGCGACCGATGCGGCGGCGTCCGTTTCCGAAACGGCGCGCGACGAGCTTATCAGCATTATGGTCATACGGCCTTGTCGGGCCGGTTCATGGCTTGACGGGCAGGTGGCTGCGTTGTGAGCTTGTCGCCAAGGTTCGCAGAAAGGAGGCATGACCATGCCGCGTCAAGCAATGCACCGCACGCTTGTTGGCGTCGCACTGGTGTTGGCGCTTTCGCCCTCTCTGGTTGGTGGCCAGGCCACGGCCGAGGTCAACGCCAAGTCGCCGCAACGCCAATGGCCCTCGAAGTCCTATCCGGAACAGCCGGTCGAGGCGCGTATTTGCTCGTGCCTCTACGCCGGTGAAAGTATTCCGATCGGCCAGACAATCTGCATGAAAGTGCGCGGCCGCAAAGTGCTCGCCACCTGCGATACGGTCATCAATACCCCGTCCTGGACGATTTCGACGAAGAACTGTCCCAGCTCCTGAGCCTAGATCATTTTCTCCGGTTTAGCCGGCGACGGCCCCGGTTACGAACGGTCTGCAACTAAACCGGAAAAGACTAGCCGCTGAACAACCAAGCGAACAGCAGGACGAGAAAGGCGAGCGCGACGAAAACGATGCCGAGCCACATTCCGGCGGCGAACAATGCCGTGGCGCCAGCCCACATCAGCGACGAGAACGCCTCGGAAAGCGTTGCGATGCGTGATGCGGTCTGCCGATAACGGAAATGCGCCCGCCGCGCGGGTCCCCGGAACCAGAGCTGGATCGCGATCGCACTGGCCGCTGAGAACGCAACGCCGACACTCATGACGAGCGCTTCGAACCAGGCAAACGTTGCCATGGCAATGACCAATGGCAACGCAACGATCGCGATGACGACCAGGACCGCCTCGATCTTTGCCTGCAAAACGTGAATAGCAGATACAGGTGCGGTGCCGACCAGTTCCGGCGCGTCTTCTCCTGATATCGTCAACCAAGCGAGACCGCCGGCAAGTTGCCCAAGCGCCATGACGAGGACAGGCGCCAGCACCACGGAAAGCCCGGCTGCATCGCCGTAATTTTTCCAAAGCAGCAACGCAGGCGGCAGCAGGTAGAGTATCTGCATGAGCGTCTGGCTGACGAGCCACGGGTCGCGTTTGAGAAGTTGCCATTCCTTCGCGCGCAGCGCCCGGCGCGGTGAGAGCTGACGAAACGGTCGTGATGCCAAGGTTTTGTTGGTCTCGGCATCGCTGAGGCTCGATGCCACAAGCACCCGTTCGGCAAAGCTCTGGGATGTTTTCCAGACCGTCAGGCCAAGCATGAGCGCGGCGGACCCGACCATGATACTCAGCGCAACAGGAGATCCCATGGCGGACGAGGCCCCCCACCAAACGACATTGTCCGCCCCCGGCAACGTCTGGATGAACGTCGTATCGCGCAGCATTGCAAAGCGCGAGAGGCTGTTGAACGAAAAGATCGCGATGACCTGGATGCCGATGAGAAAGCTCGCGCCGATGACGGCGGCGACGATCTGGGCGACAAGCCGCGTGCGCTTTGCTCCGATGACGCGGAAGAGGCCCATCATGATCCAGACGGAAATCGCCGTCGCGATCATGGCAAGCGCCAGCATTGTAGGATAGGCGGCAAGCCATCCCGGCTGATCTAGCCAGGCGGCAACATGGATGAACGGTGCCATCAGCAGTGTCGTCATCACCGTCGTCGTCATCGTGAGAGCTGCGATGCGCACCGCAAAAACGTGTCGCGGCGGCGACGGCGACGACAGGATCAATTCGAGATCGGATCGCGTGTAGAAGGCGCGCGTTACGGATTCGAGCGACTGCGAGAGCATCATGCAGAACGCGAGCAACCCCGACACCGTGACGCTGATCAGGACCAGCTTATCGGCCCCGGCGCCATTTTGAACGCCGGATTGCACCTCGAAAACCGGCCCGAGCAAGGCGTACGCCAACCAGTGAAGCCCAACGACAAATAGCAGCGTGAGAGCGACCATGACTTTCTCGCGCGTCCGCCGGCCCGCCGTCACCATCGACAGCCAGTCGCGCCACGCAAGGAGCAGCTCGTGGCGTGCGAACCATGAGAGACTTTGCGGTCGAGCGATAATCATGCTGCAATCGCCTCCGCCCCGGCCGATTGACCGGCGACGAGTTCGAGAAATATATCCTCGAGGCTCGCGCCCTGTTGCCCATCTTTGGCGCGTAGTTCATCCATCGTGCCTTCGGCGACAAGCCGTCCCTTGGCGATCACGCCGATACGGTCCGCCATCCGCTCGGCGACATCGAGGATGTGCGTGGTCATGACGATCGTTACGCCACGCGCAACGTGTTCGCGCAATACAGCCTTCACCTGCCGCGCCGAGCCCGCATCAAGACCTGTAAGCGGTTCATCCAGGATGATGAGATCCGGTTCGTGGATCAGCGCACCGGCGAGCGCCACCTTCTGGCGCATGCCCTTTGATAACCTCTGACAGCGGGCGTTGGATTCCGCCGAAAGGCCGAGAATGGCGAGGAGCCCCTCGGCGCGGCCCTCCGCAGACGTGGCTGGAATACCCCACAGACCCGCCACGAATTCTAGGTATTCGCGCGGCGTTAGTTTGTCATAAATCAACGGCTCATCCGGCAACCACGCCATGACGCGTTTCGCGTCGATCGGGCGTCGGCGCGCGTCGATGCTGGTGACGGTGATGTCACCCGCATCCGGCTGGAGCAGACCCGTTACCATCTTGAGCGTGGTCGTCTTGCCGGCGCCGTTGGGCCCGAGCAGCGCATAAAGCTCGCCGCGGCGAATGTTGAGTGTCAGTTGATCCACAGCCGGCTGGCCGTAGGTTTTGCACAACCCCTCGATCTCTAGCGCCCAATTGTTCGTCGACATCTCGAACTTCCCCTGCCACCTGAAACTTTGCCTTTAGGCTTAAGGCCAAGTTTCTTGCCGGGCGGTGAAGATCAAGCGCGCAAAGCTGGGGCGCGGCGCCGTGAAGGCAATTCTGTGCCCCGATGACAGGGCCATTAACACATCGGCAAGCCCTGTTGCCGACGCTGGTTTGGCTGATGGATGTTTACGCCCGGCGCCGTGAGCGTGCAGCGCGCTTGGAATCAAAGAACCTCAGCGGTGTCCGAGGACCATTTCGCGGAACTGTGTCTTGGTTTCGGTCGCGTGCAGGTTTCGGATGCCCTTGGGAGGTGGCGTGTCATCGACGCGGAGCAGAATGAACGTCGCGCCGTTGCCCTGATGAAGCAGCTTCGATGCTTCTTCGATCTCTGTTTCCTCAGAAACATCGCGCGTTTGCGCAAAGCCGCAACCCGCCGCGACCTGCGCGAGATCAACCCCGAGCCCGGTATGCGATGTCTGTCCACCGGTCTCCTGGTAGAGCGCGTTGTCGACGCATATGACCGACAGGTTGGCCGGCTTCATCACACCGACGGTGGCGAGCGATCCAAGGGACATGAGCAGATCACCATCACCAGTGACGCAAAGCACTTTCTTGTCCGGTTGCGCGAGCGCAAGCCCGAGCGCCGCTGTAACGGCACCGCCCATGGCACCGCCGAACAGGAAGGCTTTGTCCGTCATCGCGCCGATGTCCTTCGCCGGGCCGGCAAGGCCCGCGACGATCAGAAAATCGTCCGGATTTCCAACGAGGGCGGGAACGGCTTTGTTGCGGTCTAGTCGTCTGATCTCGGCCATTGTGCCTACCTTGCATTGAATTTTTTTGCACCGAGCAGGCGCTGGGACAGAAGAACGGCGACGGACTGTTCGGCGCCGTAGGCCATCGTGAGGGCAGCGGAGACGGCCGGCTGGACATCGTCTTCCGTCGAGGCGGTGAGACACTGAACCCCCATCGCCGAGAGCGTCGGCTCGACCGCCTTGCCCATCGCGAACTGCCACGGATTGCCTTCGCCATATTCGCCGCGCATCGAAATCAGCGTCAGGAACGGAAACCGCCCGTGCTGGATGAGCGAGAGCATGTTGATGCAGTTGCCGGCGCCGGAGCTTTGCATGAGAAGAACGGCGCGTTTGCCACCAAGATGCGCACCGGCTGCAAGCGCGACACCTTCCTGCTCGGTCGACAGCGGTACCGATTGAACGTCCGGGTCCGCGAGGGAACGGTCGATGAGGACCTGATGGCCGGCGTCGGGCACATAGGAAAAAATTGATATGTCTTCTGCGCGCAGCTGCTCATAAAGCGCGTCGCGCCAATTGTTGTCGTTCGCCATTAAGACCTCTCGCCGGATCCCGTTTCAAAATCAGCGTGAACCTTAGTGTCTCCGTTGACAGTTGTCATACCGCATAACACCGATGTTCATCGCGTTCGCGATTTCCTGATGCGGTGTTTTCCAGGGATATATGCAATGGTGGAGGTAATTCAGGATCTGGCTAGACGGTGTGGCGACGGACGTGGCAAACGGCTGGGCAAACAATGCAAGGGACACTCACATGGCAGGAAATCTGGAATTGACGGCCGCGGACGGCCACACGCTGCAGGCCTACCGGGCCGACGCCGAGGGTACACCCAAGGGGGGCGTGGTGATTATTCAAGAAATATTTGGCGTCAATAGTCACATCCGCTCGGTTGCAGATATCTACGCCGGCGATGGCTACACGGCTTTGGCCCCCGCTTTGTTCGACCGCGTCGGTCCGGATATTCAACTTGGCTATGACAGCGGCGATGTTTCGCAGGGCCGCGAACTGCGCGGCAAGGTAGCGGACAGCGACTCACTGCACGACATCCAGGCCGCGATCGATGCGCTGAAGCGCGATGGCTTGGAGGTCGCAGTTATCGGCTACTGCTGGGGCGGTTCCCTGGCCTGGTTGACCGCAACGAAGCTCGGTGGCGTTGCCGCAGCAGTGTCCTATTATGGCGGCCAGGTGCCCGACAGCGCGACCGATCAGCCAAAAGCGCCGGTCCTTTTTCATTTTGGCGAAACCGATGCTTCGATCCCGATGGACCGCGTCGAACTGGTAAGCGCCGCGCATCCGGGCCTACCGTTGCATATTTATCCAGCCGGCCATGGCTTTAGCTGCGATGCGCGCGGCTCCTACGATGCCGCAAGCGCTGGATTGGCGAAAAAGCGCACGCTCGGTTTCCTGGAGGCAACGTTTTAACCGCGTATGTTCAGCCGCAATTACATGCCACTTCAGAACATAATCGTTGGCTAGATCATTTCCGGTTTAGTTGCAGACCGTTCGTAACCGGGGCCGTCGCCGGCTAAACCGGAAAAAATGATCTACTCCAATAGTGTAGAGCGGAACTACCGACCCCAGTGAAATCGCGAAAGCAATTCCACCAAGGTCGGACCCGCTCTAGTGAAGGTGCGGGGCCGGTGCATCGACAAACTTGAATGCTCAGTTCATTTTGCGTTCAGGTTGAATGGGCCAGACTGAGTGGGACGGTTTGGAGAGCCCTTGAAACGTAGACTTCCAGTGTCGGGAACTCACCGGCAGAGGACTTGGAGATAACTCATGAAGAAGCTTGTTCTTTCGATGGTCGCAGCCGCCATCATATCGTTCGCCGGCTTTGCCCCGGCTCAGGCAGGGGTCGTAAACCCGACAACCATGAAACCGAAAGCGCAGGTCGCAGACAGCCTCGTGGAAGAAGTCGGCCGGCGCGGCCGCCGTTTTCGCCGTGGTGCTGCAATTGGCGCCGGTATCGTTACGCTCGGTATCCTGGGCGCTCTCGCAGCCAAGCGGGGCCATGCTTACGATCGCCGTTACGAAAGCCGGTATGAGCGCCGTTGCCGCCGTTGGCGCCGCCGGTGTTATCGCGGAAACGACCGCGCATGCTGGAAGTTCGATTCGCGCTGCTGAGGCCGTATCAAGCCGAAAGCCGCGCGACACGGGGCGCGTCTGACCAAGACTATAAGGTTGGCCTCGCCTACCGTAGCGGAAAAGTTTGTGTTCCCGGGTAGATCAATCCCCCATCACCGCCCGGGACACTGGCCAACGCGCTCCTCATCATTCCCCCCGAGAAACGCGTTGGCTCTTCGTTGATGCGGCCGCCCCGGACAAAGCACCGGGGCGGCCTTTGTTCGCGTCTCAATGCGCGGCGAAGGGGGCTGCGGGGTCATGCCCTTTGCAGGAATGCCAGCAAGCGGCGAGATGTTTCTTCCGGCTGCTCTTGTTGGACCCAGTGACCGGCCCCATCGATCAGATGGCACGCACGCATGTCGGTGAAGGTCTCGTTCTGCATACGACGCATCGCCCCCGGGACCTGATGGATGCCCCAATCGGCGGCACCGGCAATGAAACATGACGGCAGGTCGATCGTGCGCCCGTCGAAGACTTCGAGTTCGCCCTTGAACCGGCCTGTGGTGCGGCAGCGGTACCAGTTGAGGCTCGCCTGAAAACCGGTGCGCGCGTACTCCTGCGCATAGACTGCAAGTTCCTCTTTCGTCAGCCATGCGTTCGCGGCAATGCCGTCCGCACCCGGCATTTCGTGGGCAACGGTCTCGGGCATCGTCTCATCGAGGTCCATGATATAATAGGTTGGCATCTTCGCGAGTTCTTCCGCGGACCAGGAACTGAGTTCGAACGGTTTGTTGCCGGCCCAGTCGGCGCTCTTGTGATGGTAGTAGGCGCGCAGAAAAGCTGCGAGCCCCTGTGGCGGCTTGGTCATTTCCTCGGCGGCCGTACGCGTCGAGTAGTACCATTGGTAATGTTTGCGCGGCCGGCCAAGACGGGCGAGCTCATCATGAACTGTGTCAGGCGCCGGCCGCCGGCCACCCGCATCAGCGGTGTCGAACGGGATCGGCGGAATCTCAGCGAACGGCGCACTCATGAAGACGAGCGACTTGAAAACGTCCGGCCGGGTGATCGCGCACCAGACGGCCACCGAAGCTCCGAAATCATGACCGACGACAGCATGGACGTGGCGGCGCCCAAACGCCCGCACGAGTCCCAGCACATCGCGAACGAGATTGATCAGCCGGAATGGAGCAAGATCGTCATCGTAGGCGGCGACGTTCGGCGTCGTACGTCCGTAACCGCGCTGGTCCGGCGCGATGACGTGGTAGCCGGCGGCGGCAAGCTCGGGCATCACTTTGCGCC
>CAZWCL010000131.1:0-8418 GCA_964632265.1 uncultured Hyphomicrobiaceae bacterium
GGCCGCGCAACCGAAGAACAGGCCCGTGCCTTAGAACAACTCCGGCAAGGCACACAGCAGATGGCGGAACAGATGATGCGCCAAATGCCAACCCAGTTCGGCCGCGCGCGTTCTTCCGACGCGCCGCTCGACCCACTCGGTCGGCCGCAACGCACTGAGGGTCCCGATTTGGGCACCAGCGTCAAGCTACCTGACGAGATCGACGCCCAGCGCGCCCGTGAAATCCTCAATGAACTTCGCCGCCGGTTAGGCGAGCGTTACCGTCCGGAACTTGAGCTCGAATATCTGGAGCGACTGTTAAGACGTTTCTAGAGCTTCAACAGCCTGTTAACGGCTTAACTCGAGACACATCCCCGGGGAACACCCCGGGGAGGCGTCGCTGGCGACCCCGTCTTCGGGCTGCGCAGACGCAGGTTAACTGCGCGCGCCGACACGCGCCGTGAACGAAGAAGCGGCTTCAGACAAGAACCAGGACCGTGTATATACAGGCACCGAGCACGAAGGCCCAAACCCGGCTTTCGCGTTCTTCGGGCAGTTCCTCCTTGATGACGTTGAAGATGACGCCACCAGCAAGTAGCGCGATCGCAATGCCGGTCAGCCATGCCGGAATTCCCGCCATTGCCCCGACCACGGCCCCGCCGATCACCGCACCAGCAAGCACCCAACGGCCTGTATTGAGATAAAGCGCGCCGTGGTGAGCATAGAGCGACCGGTCATTGACGAGAAAGTGCAACCCCATTGCCACCGCATATTGCGCGGCACCGAGCAATCCCTCGAGCCGCGCCTGCTCCTCAAGTAGCTCACCAACGACAAAATTATAAAGCGCGAATGACGCCAGGTGCAGCCAGAATATCGCGGGCGGCGTTGATCCCTTGCGCTCGCCCCCGTGCCGCACCGCTACCATTTCCAGGCTGTAGTAGATTACGAAACCCACCAGCGCGAAAAGATATAGCATTTCCAAGCCTTCGCCATCGGCGAGAGCATTCGATTTCAGGTGCCCGAGTTCTGGCAAGAGATGGACGAAAACGTACGATACCGACACGCCGCCGGCGAGCGAGAGCCATATGCTGCGAGGGGTGCGATCGAGGAAGACCAGTTTCGGCGAAAAGACATGCACCGCCGAAATCGCGACGCCGATGATGAGCGCAACAGACGACGGGTCAGACCACTGCATGGCTGATCAACCCGCAATCCCGCGCCGGCGTTCCGCTCCCGGGCTTGCTGCCTCCAGCAGGCTGTTGAAGAACTCAGGACGCCACGCTTTTTCGCCCCGGATGCGTCAGCCGGCCCCGGATGCGAAAAAGAGCCAGGCGTCGCGAGCCACATGAGTTCTGCAACAGCCTGCTAGAAACATGGAGTGCGATTTGCGCGACCGCTTACTCGACAAGCGGCTCCCGGACCAACAATATAACGGCAAAGCTGGGAGGCGTTCTGAGAGCCTTCGGCGCATATTGGAGGAGCGAGCGATATGACACCGGAAGAGATCCTGTCCCACCCTACCCGGGTCCTGACGCAATCCCAACGCGAGCACTATTTCGAGCATGGCTATGTCGGCATCGAAAGTCTGGTCCCGAAAGACACGCTTCTCGACCTGCAACGCGTTACGAATGAATTCGTCGACAAGAGCCGCGAAGTCTCCGAACCGGGCAATATATTCGACGTGGCACCCGCCCACTCAGCGGAAAAGCCGGTCCTGCGCCGTCTCAAGCGGCCTGATGAACGGCACGAGGTCTATTGGAATTTCGCAAAGGGCTTGATGTCGGATGTCGCAGCCGATCTCGTTGGCCCCAACGTCGTGTTTCATCATTCGAAGCTGAACTTCAAGTGGTTCGATGAATCCGACACCGTGAAATGGCATCAGGACATCCAGTTCTTTCCCCACACCAATTACAACGTGCTCACCATCGGCTGCTATCTCGCCGACACGACAATGGAAAATGGCCCGCTTGCCGTCATGCCCGGCTCTCACAACCAGCCGCTCTTCGACCAGTACGACCAGAACGGCAACTGGACCGGCATGCTGAGCGACGACGACGCCGCCAAGGTCGACATCTCGAAGGCTGAATATTTGATGGGCCCGGCCGGCTCGATCACGGTCCACAATGCCCGCGCCCTCCACTTCTCACCGTCGAGTAAATCCGAAGTTCCGCGCCCGCTGCTGCTCAACTGCTACGCCTCGGCCGACGCCAAGGCCTACACGCCCCATCCCGATCCGTCGGAACACGCCTACGAACTTGTTCGCGGCAACCCCGTACAATGGGCGAGCCATGACCCCCGTCCCTGCCAGATACCGCCGGACTGGTCGGGCGGCTACACGTCAATCTATGCGGCTCAGTCCGGCGAGGACAAAGGCGCTGGCGCCGGCGGCATGATGTAACGCCCCGGCCCCGCAAATGGCTCCGCCACCAACTCGACGGTAAAAACCGATCAGAAGCGAAAAGCACTAATGCCCATCCAATCCACGATCCGTCCGCGCCGGAGCTTCATCTTCTCACCCGGCTTGCGCCCCGAAATGTTTCCGAAAGCACTGGCGTCGGGCACTGACATTGTTTGCGTCGAACTCGAGGACGGCATCGCTCCGAAGGATAAGGACGAGGCCCGCCGCAAAGCGCTCGCACTGTTCGCCGAGACGCAGGCCGACGACGGCGTCGAGCGGATCGTACGTATAAATTGCCTTCGCGATCCGTTTGGGCTGGCCGATGTCACCGCCATTCTCGAGACCGACACACCGCCGCCGGCGCTGATGCTCCCCAAAGTGAAGACACCGGATGAAATCGTCTGGCTCGACGACCTGCTGACGGACCGTGGCCACGCCTGCCGTCTCCACGTCATCATTGAAACGAACGCTGGCCTTGAAGCCGTCTACGACATCGCGCGCGCTTCCAGCCGCATCGATGCATTGTTCTTCGGTGGCGTCGACATGGCCGCCGAGCTGAGATGCCGGAATGCCTACGAACCGTTGCTATACGCCCGCTCCCGCCTGGCCCACGCCGCCGCCGCGAACGGCCTCGACGTAATCGATGTACCCTATCTCGATCTCGACGACCCAGACGGTATGCGGCATGAGGCCGAACTCGTCCGCGATCTTGGCTTCTCCGGCAAGGGCTCTATCCACCCCCGGCAGATTCCCATCCTCAACCAGGTCTTCACCCCCAGCAAGGAAGAGATCGCTCACGCGCGGCGCATTCTCACCGAGTTCGAGGCAGCCGACACCGGACTGGTCGTCATCGATGGCAAACTCATCGAAAAACCGGTTCTGCGCGATATGCAGCGCATTCTCGCGATCGCCGAACGCATTAGCCTCAACGAAAGTGCTTCGAAAGCTTAAGACCCTGGGCCTGATAGTGGCTACCAAGACCTGAGCCGTAGAGCACGTCAGGCGTTTGTGTCAGGCGTTCATAGATCAGCCGACCGACGATCTGGCCGTGCTCCAGAATGAACGGCACCTTATGGCTGCGCACTTCAAGAACGGCACGCGAGCCACTGCCCCCGGTGGGACCGTGCCCGAACCCAGGATCGAAGAAGCCGGCATAGTGAACGCGAAATTCCCCCACGAGCGGATTGAACGGAACCATTTCGGCCGCATGCGTCGGCGGCACGTGCACCGCTTCCTTGCTCGCCAGGATATAGAACTGGTCAGGATCGAGGATCAGCTTGTCACCACCCGTGAGTGCAATGGGCTCCCAGTAGTCAGAGATATCGCAAACGCCGACGGCATCGACGTCGACGACCCCTGTATGTCGGCGGGCCCGGTAACCGACCGGCCCGTCGAAGCCATCTGAAAGGTCCACCGTCAGCGCAATGCCGCGATCGATATCGACCGCCCCTTCCGAGACGAGTTGCTGATCGGCGTGCAACTGAGCGAGTGCAGCATCGCCATCTTGGACAAGCCCGGACCGGAACCTTATCTGCGAAAGGCGCGAACCCTTGCGCACAATGATCGGGAACGTCTGCGGACAAATCTCGGCGAAGAGCGGTCCTCGGTAACCGGCCGGAATCTGATCGAAAGCCCCGACGCCGTCCGCGATCACGCGCGTAAAGACATCCAAGCGGCCCGTCGAGCTCTTCGGATTGGTCGCCGCTGAAATGGTGTCCGGCATCGCCAGTGTTTCGAGCAGCGGCACCACATACACACATCCCGTCTCCAGCACTGCGCCGTCGCCGAATGTGATCGTGTGCAGCGCCAGCTCATCGAGCTTGTCCTGAACGCGCGTGCCCGGCCCCGGCAGAAAACTCGCGCGCACGCGATAAGCGACATCACCGAGCCGTAGATCGAGACTTGCCGGCTGCAACTGCTTGTCAAGAAGCGGCTCGGCAATCGATATCAAATCGTCGCCGATCATCGCTTCGATGGCCTGCGATGGCAGAATGCCGCCTGATATAGGTCCTGATCGGCTCATAGGAAGCTCCGCCTCAATTTATGACCGCGGCCGGGCGGCCCCGTAGTACTCGTTGCCATGGCCCGTTTTGGTCCGGACCCTGCCACCGATCCGCTGATTTAGGTCTCTTGACGCTTGACGCCAACCATGCGGCCGGAGTAATCCCCGTCTAACCTATTGGTACCTTGCACCCTCCGTTGCTTATCGGAAGATGCGGTGGTGATTTGGCCGGCCGGCTTGCAGCCACTTGAAAAAATTCGCTAAAATGGCCGTTCGTGGATGTCCTTCAACGTTCGCCCGGCCCTTGGCCGGCGCCGAAACGCTAACCTGAAGGGCGCACGCTATGACTTCCGAAACTACCAAGCAATATATCGACCCCGAATGGGCACCGGAAACAGCTCTGGTCCACGGCGGGACCTTGCGCTCCGGCCTGGGCGAAATCTCGGAGGCGATGTATCTTACCCAAGGCTATCAATACACGTCCGCCGAACAGGCCGAGGAACGTTTTAAGTCGGAAGCCGGCGGGTTCATTTACTCGCGCTACGGCAATCCGACGGTCGCCATGTTCGAGGAACGTATGCGCCTGCTTGAAGGCGCCGAAGCAGCGCGCGCCACCGCATCGGGCATGGCAGCAGTAACGGCTGCGGTACTGTGTTCTCTCAAAGCCGGCGACCACATCGTGGCAGCGCGTGCCCTGTTTGGCTCGTGCCGCTATGTCGTCGAAGAACTCGCGCCGAAATTCGGTATGGCCGCGACCCTGGTAGATGGCTGCGATATTGACGCTTGGCGCGCCGCCATTCGCCCCAACACGAAAGTCTGCTTTTTCGAGACCCCCGCCAACCCGACGCTCGACCTTGTCGACATCCGCGCCGTTTCCGAGGCCGCCCATGAGGTCGGCGCTTTAGTCATTGTCGACAACGTCTTCGCGACACCCCTAATGCAGCGCCCATTGGCACACGGTGCCGACGTTGTCGTCTATTCAGCAACCAAGCACATCGACGGCCAGGGCCGCTGTCTTGGCGGCGTCGTGCTCGCCAGCGAAGCCTTTGTGAAGGACCACCTCCACACCTTCCTGAAACACACCGGCCCGACGCTGAGCCCTTTCAACGCCTGGGTCATGCTGAAGGGCCTTGAAACGCTCCCCGTGCGTATTCGCCAGCAGGCCGCGAGTGCCGACAAGGTCGCAGCATTTCTGCGCGACGACTCGCGTGTTCTGCGCACTCTTTTTTGCGGCTGCGAAACCCATCCACAAGCCGAGTTGGCGGCACGGCAGATGCTGGGCGGCGGTCAAGTCGTCACGTTCGAAGTCAAGGACGGCAAGGCCGGCGCGTTCAGGGCACTCAACGCATTGCGTCTCGTCAAGATTTCAAACAACCTCGGCGATGCCAAGAGCCTCGTCACACACCCTGCGACCACCACCCATCAAAGGATCGGCGAAGACGCCCGAGCCGAACTTGGCATCTCCGATGGGATGATCCGGCTCTCGGTTGGCCTCGAGGCCGCCGATGACCTGATCGGCGATTTGACCCGCTCGCTTGAACAGATCTAGTCCCCAATTCCAAAACGGCCGCTTTGTTGCGCCCCTGTTCTGCGCTACGCTGGACCGCGCCGCGGGATCACAGGACACACACGCATGTACGAGACCAAGACAAATGGAATTCGCGTACAGGTCACACCGCAATTCCTCGAGCATGAATCGACCGGCAACCGGTACTTCTGGGCCTATACGGTCGTCATCGCCAACGAAGGCGACAAGACGGCCCAGCTTCGCACACGCTTTTGGCAGATAACCGACGCCAAGGGCCACACCGAAGAGGTGCGCGGTCCCGGTGTCGTGGGCGAAACCCCGGTCTTGAAACCCGGCGAAAGCTTCACTTACACCTCTGGTTGCCCTTTATCCGAACCGAGCGGCATGATGGTCGGCAAATACGGTATGGTCGATGCTGACGGACAGGCTTTCGAAGTCGATATCCCCGCGTTCTCACTGGACACGCCAAACATTCACCGCACCGTCAACTGATCCATACGCCCCCGCGCGAACCGTGTCGAAAAGGCCAAGTATGACCACGCCGTCCTCCGACCTTTTGAACGAAACGAAAAGCTTGCTTGCAAAGCTCGTGTCGCATGACACGACAAGCCGTAACTCGAATTTGCCGATCATCGGCTACATCGAGGAATTCCTCGCGCGCCATGGCGTCGAGAGTAATCGCGTGCCGGATGCAACCGGCGCCAAGAGCTCGCTTTTTGCAACCATAGGCCCCACTGACCGCGCCGGCATAGGCCTCTCAGGCCACACCGACGTTGTCCCCGTCGACGGACAGGACTGGGATACGGATCCTTTCGAGCTCGTCGAAAAGGGCACGAAACTCTATGGCCGCGGCGCTTGCGACATGAAGGGCTTCCTTGCCTGCGTCCTGGCGCAGGTGCCAAACTATGTCGGACGCAACATCAAGACACCGATCCATCTCGTATTCTCTTACGACGAAGAGGTCGGCTGCACGGGTGTACGCCCGATGATCGCCGAGATGGGCGAGCGCCTCACGAAGCCGCGCATGGTCATCGTCGGCGAACCGACCAATATGACGGTTGTCGATGCTCACAAGGGCCCTGTTCGCTGGAGCGTCGATATCACGGGCCGCCCTGTCCACTCGAGTATGGCACCACTGGGTGTCAACTCGATATCCGTCGCAGCCGACATGATCGCCGAACTCGGCCGCATCGAAGAAGAACTGAAGCAAGCGCCGCGTGATGAACGCTTCTCGCCCCCTTACACCACTCTCCAGGTCACCGAGATTTCCGGCGGCGCCGCGAGCAATATCGTGCCAGAGACCACGTGGTTCGGATGGGAAATACGAGCGATGCCCGGCGTCGACCCGGACACCATCGAGGGCCGTCTTCGCGCCCGGGCGGACGCGCTGCTTCCCGCGATGCGTGACGTCGCACCCGAAGCCGACATCAAGATCACCCGAACCAACGATGTGCCCGCCTTCGCCGCCGACCCTGATTCGGACGTGTTTTCTCTCGCCCTTAAACTCGCAGGCCAGAACGATACCTACGCGGTTTCTTACGCGACCGAGGCGAGCCTGTTCCATGCGGTGAGCGCCTCGTCGATCGTCTGCGGACCGGGCGACATCGCGCAGGCACATACGGCCAACGAATGGATCGAAATAGCCGAACTGGAAAAATGCCTCGGCTTTCTTGGCCGCGTTGGCGACTGGGCCGAACAATGATCTGATAGGATGACCAGCGGACCGCGCCTCTGCGGCCTCGGTTAAGGCCCGCTCGCGACCTTGGCCGGGGAACGACCGGTCTTGACCATGAAACCACCATAGCCGTGATGGCTAATGAGAGTTGTCGTCAGGCGGCCGCCCGGTGGTTTTTCGTCCTGCCACCACGCGCTCAACTGCCGCCACAGATCGGTGACGAGCAACCAGCCCGTCGGTTCGTGGCTTAGGGGAATATCATACGGCGCGTAAGTGAACTTGTACTCAATGAACAGCGAAACCCGGCCGAGGTCTATTTCGATCCCAGTCAGAGCCTGACCGGCGAAACCCGCGAAATGGTATTCATAAGTGCGGATATTGTCCTGCCGGTACCCGACCTCGCTATGCGGCAGCGAAACGCCGGCGCCAGCACCTATGTAGGGCCGGACGCGCCCGAACAGGCTCCCAAGCCGGAAGAGCCCGTTATAGGTAAGGATATTGTGGCCGTGGCTGAACTCCAGCTTGCTGAACACATCCTTGACGGGCGCTCTAGCCGGGAGGGTTTCGCCATTATGCGTTCCGCTGAACGTCGCCACTGTGTCGGGGTTCGCAATTGCTTTCGCGTGCGTGAAATCGACCATGGTCCCGCCGCGGCCGAAACCGGGCCAGCGCCAGATCCGGGCTCCATAATAGATCGGCGCTTCGAACGGCTTACCGATCCAGTCAAAATCTTCAGCCGTCACAACGCCATCCGGCTTCGTAATCGTCACTTTCGAAGGATGCGTGTAGGCAAGACCAAAATAAGCGCCTGCCGCGCGGCTCGGATCGAGCACCCA
>CAZWCL010000132.1:0-8345 GCA_964632265.1 uncultured Hyphomicrobiaceae bacterium
AGGCGTGGAGAATCTTCGCGTGGTGAAGGCAGACTCCGATGCCTCCCCCATTCTGCGTGTTGCCGTTGCTTCCAATCGATTGCCCATCGATGAACTCAGTCAACTCGTCGATGATCAGGTCATTTCCAGTCTCATCGCCATTAAGGGCATCGCTGACGTCGTCCAGTTCGGCGAGCGCAAACGCGTCTTGCGGGTTCTCGTCGATCCACTGCGCCTGGCAGGATACCGGCTCGCTGTCGCCGACGTTGCCAAAGTACTTGGCGATGCCGACCGCAACCTGCCTTCGGGGAGCTTCAAGTCCGACGAACAGGCGGTTCTCGTTCGAGCTGACGCCTCGGCGCGGACGCCGGAGGCGATCAAAAAACTCATTATTTCCGGCGACGTGCGTATTGGTGATGTCGCCGATGTGTTTTTCGCGCCGGAGGAGCGCACCAATCTGGTCCGCCTCAACGGCCGCGAAGTCATCAGTCTCGGAATTATACGACAGGCTAATTCGAATACGGTCGAGATCGCGGGCGGGGTGAAGCGCGTCCTTGGTGAACTCAACCAGCGGCTCGACGGGGTCACGCTGACGGTGACCAGCGACGATTCACGTTTTATCGAGGGCGCAATTCGGGAAGTGCTGATCTCGCTCGGCCTCGCGGTGCTGATCGTCGTAATCGTTATCAGCGTCTTCATCGGCCAGCTGCGCGCGGCGCTCATTCCGGCGGTTGCTATCCCGGTGGCTCTGATTGGCACAATCGCGGCTATCTGGCTGCTCGGCTTTTCGGTCAATCTCGTGACGTTGCTTGCGTTGGTGTTGGCGGCCGGACTGGTGGTCGACGATTCGATTGTCGTGCTCGAGAACATCCAGCGTCTCCGCGCAGAAGGTATTCAGCCAAGGGCGGCCGCGGTCATTGGAGCGCGGGAGGTGTTTTTCGCCGTTCTTGCGACAACCGCGACACTGGTCTGCGTTTTTCTGCCGATTTCTTTTCTCCCGTCGGATGCGGGACGACTGTTCAGGGAGTTTGGCTTCGTTCTCGCCGTGACGGTCGGCATTTCATCGTTCGTGGCGCTCACGCTGGTGCCGATGCTGGCGGCGCGTATCCCATCCGATGCGCGCGGCGGGGTGTTGCACATTTCGCCTCTACGCTCGATTGGCCGGCGGTTTCGCGGCCTTTATATCGCCATTCTCGATCGTGTACTCGCCATGCCGCTCGTGGTCGTCGCGCTCTCGGGCCTCGTCATCGTCGGTGCCGCCATAACCTACCCTCAACTTGGTGAAGAATTACTGCCGCCGGAAGACCGTGGCTCGTTGACGGTTTGGCTTGTTGGGCCGGATGGTGTCGGCCTCAACTATACGGACCGGCAGGTCGAGCGTGCCGAAGGCGTCATGCGCCCCCTGGTCGAGGAAGGCCTGGTCAGGGATGTTTTTACGATTTCTGGCCGCTATGACCTCAATCGCGGCTACATTCTCGCGCCGCTCGTGCCATGGTCCGAGCGAGGGGCGGGCCAGCAAGAGCTTGAACGTCGCCTCAGGCCCCGGCTAAACGAGATTCCGGGGGCACGCGCGCGCTCCTACGGCGGTAACAGCCTCGGGCTGCGCGGGGCCGGCCGAGGCATCCGGTTCGCTGTCACCGGGGGCGACTATGACGTGCTGGCGGCGCAGGCCCGCAAGCTTGCCGCGCGTATCGAGGACGACGCCAAGGCGGTGCGTAATCTACGTGTTGAATTTCGCGCAACACAGCCGCAACTATCCGTTGTCATAGATCGACGCCGTGCTTCGGAACTCGGCGTGACGATCGATGATCTTTCCGCGACATTGCGGGCGCTCGTCGATAAGACCGAAGTCGGTGAATTAACCGTCGGCGACCGCAATATCCCCGTCATGCTGTCGGCGACTTCGGGGACGGTTAGCGCGCCATCGGACTTGCGCAATCTCTATGTGCGCGGCAGTGACAACAGCATGGTCTCGCTGGCTCAATTGATCAGTTTTTCCGAGCGCGGCGTTCCAGCGGAATTGGACAGGCATGGGCAGCGACGCGCCGTCGAGATATTTGCGGATACAGTTGATGGCTTTTCCCTGCGCGATGGCGTCAATGAGATCGAGCGTTTTGCGAAGGCGACCTTGCCGGCCGGTGTCGACCTGCTCTTTCTGCGCCAGGCGGCGGCTCTCAACGAAACCTCGAACGAGTTGCAGATCACTTTCATTGTCGCAACCATCATTGTTTTCCTCGTTTTGATCGCTCAGTTTGAAAGCATCATGAGTGGTACCGTCGTCCTACTGACGGTTCCGTTTGGCGTCTGCGCTGCCATTTTCGCTCTCGCCATTACCGGCACGACCGTCAACATTTACTCGCAGATCGGCATTCTCATGCTGATTGGGCTCATGGCAAAAAATGCGATCCTCCTGGTCGAGTTCGCCGATCAGTTGCGCGAGCGTGGACAATCCGTTTACGCGGCAACGCGGGATGCAGCTATAATCCGTGTACGTCCTATTGTCATGACCATGATGTCGACCGTTCTGGCCGGCCTTCCGCTGATCTTCGGGAGCGGTCCGGGTGCTGAGGCGCGGGGCTCGATTGGCTGGGTGGTGTTCGGCGGCCTCGGCATGGCGGCTGTCTTCACGTTGTTTCTAACACCGGCGGTTTACGTCTTGCTGGCTAACCTCGTAAAACCACGCAGCGCAGCTGGAGAACGCTTGGATCAGGAGATGCGTGACGCCGAAACACGACTGACGCCTTCCGGCGCGCCGGCGGAATAGACTTAATTTGCTCGTAGCACGTGCCACCCGCGGATTTGGTTTTCGCCCCGGTGGTCTTTACCGCTGATCCGGATCAGCGCTGCCAACCGGCGTCCTGGGCCGTCAGAAACGAGCGGATAATCTCCTGCGTCGGCTCGTCCGATAGCATTGGCGCGTGGCCCTGGGCTGGGACAGTATGAGCGCGGCAGTCGGGGTGGCGGGCGACCATCTGCGCGACCGTCGCATCGCTCAGCAGGTCACTCAGCTCGCCGCGCAGAACCAGGCACGGCAAATGCTTTATCGCTATGAACTGCTTCCAGAGTGGGGGAACGGGGCCATCGGCCAAAGCAGAAAAGGTGCGCGCGATGGCCGGATCATAACCCGGTGCCGGCGCCCCCTCATTCTCGTTGAATCGTTGGTGTGCAATTCGCTCCCAATCGCCATCTTCGAGATCGGGAAAGAAGGCGCGCTCGCTGTTCGCGACACGCTGCCTCGCGGAGCCCCAAGAGACCGGCGTTGGCTGTCGCCCGACAAAACCGGAAATCCGCATCAGCCCTTCCCGTTCGATGACCGGTCCGATGTCATTGAGGATGACGGCGCCCATTGCAGTCGGCTGCGCGGCGGCAAGCACCATTGCTATGAGCCCTCCCCGTGATGTGCCGAGTACCGCTGCGCCATGCAGTTTTTGCGCGGCCATGAAGTCCTGCACATCCAGCATCTCGATCGGCACGGCGTATTGACGCCAGTCGGAGGAGAACTGTGATTGGCCGCGTCCGCGTGTGTCCATGGTGTAGACCGGCCGCGCGTCTGGGTCGCCACCGGAGAGCGCTTTGGCGAGGTCATGGAAGTCACGTGAGTTGCGCGTTAGGCCTGCCAGACAGAGTAATGGGCGCCGTGCCGAGTCGGGCGCGGGGTAGTGCCGGCCGTAGATCTCGAGGCCGTCAAAGACGCGGATGCGAATTTCCTCAAATGGTGGCCGGCTGCCGTTCGTCTTCGCCATCACGCGATGTTCCTTGTTCCCGTCTCAGCCGCGCCGTCGGCCACGTCTCAAATCGCGGTCGAGTTGCAGAGGCTGATCGTTGCCGAGCCTTGCCCGATAGACCTGAAGGTTCGAGAGGACCTTGCGTACATAGAGACGAGTCTCGTGAAAAGGTATGCGGTAAATCCAGTCGAGCGGCTTGACGCGGGGGCTTCGCGGATCGCCCATCCGGCGCAACCACTGACGCGTGCGGCCGGGGCCGGCATTAAAACCGGTCAGCGTGAGAATGTAGCTCCCACCAAACTGGTCACGCCGGTCTGCAACGTAGGCGCTTGCGATGCGCGTGTTGTAAGCCGGCTTTTCGAGCAGCTCTTTCAGGCGGCATTTGATGCGGTACTGGCGGCAGACGTGGCGCGCCGTGATCGGCATGACCTGGAGAACGCCGCGCGCGCCCGCCCGCGATACGATCCGCGTGTTGAATTCGCTTTCCTGTCGCGCGATGGCCTGGAGCATTGCCGGCTCTACCGGCTCGCGTAGTGGTTGGTACTTCGGCAAACGGTGCACGGGATAAGCGAATTCGTAGAGATTGAAACCACGGGCGATGGCGGATTTCCCAGTACGCACCGCGCCTTGGCCATCGCCCAGGCTATCGGCTGTTTGAGCAAGCAGCGCCAACTCGCCCGCCGTCTTTAGCCGCCGCCCCAGGGCCCGGTAAAACTTCAGTATATCCCGACGTGAAAACTTGAGTTGGTATGCAAGGCGAAGCGCTCTTACGGCGTCGTTCTCCAAAAACCAGCCAACCTCCCGTGGTGTGGGCGGCGCGGCGGGCGGTAGGGTGATGCGGCGTGACTTTGGCTCAAGCGCGATTTGCGCCAGGAGACCATGAAAGGTGTCTTTTATCTCCGCGCTTTTGGCATAGTGCTGGCGCGCGGCCTCGCGGTTTTCAGTCCTGGTATAGGCGCGGGCCAACCAATAGTTCGACTTCGACCTGCTCAATGGGCCATCGGCAAATGTGACCATTCGCTTGAAATGATCGCGTGCGGCCTTGGGCTGATCAAGGCGCATGAGGGCCAGCCACCCCGCTAAAAAAGCCTGCTCTTTTGCGGGGTTCGCACTTTCGGGACGTACCCCCTCGATGATTTCGTAAGCGCGCCGGACTTTGCCCTGGCGCAGCCAATAGCGCGCGTGGCGCTCGCGTTCGTCCCACCAGGCATCGCGGTTGATCTGGTCCTCATGATCGCCCGGTACCGCCGTTAAGTGCTTGAAGGCGTGGCGATAGTGCTTGTTCCGGCGGGAACGCGAAATGCGTTGATACGCCAATCCCCAGTCTTTCCGCACCAGCGCCGGGCGCTTGACGATACGGACCAATTCCCGAAGGCCGCCGCGTCGCGCGAAGACCTTGATGCGGGCTTTGGCTTTTTCGCGTTCGTCTCGGTCAAGTTTGTCCAAAAGGCGTTTCGCCGCCTCGACGCGGCTCGTTCGGATGCCACGGCTTCTTGGGTTGGCGATGAGTAGGCGATCAAGGCGGCATTTGTGGTCGCGTGCTTTTAGATGATTGGCGAAGCGGGCGGAGAAGTCGGCTTCCATCCGTTTCGGTATGCGTTCGAAACACCAGGCGCGGCGGGCAAGTTCGGTGGCCTTGGCCTTGTTGCCAAGGGCGAGTTCGGCCGAGGCTAATGCTGCAAGGCCTGGCCCCGTTTGGGGGTCGGATTGGCTGAAATACTTTTTGATTGCTTTGGCGCTGCCGCCGTCGCGTAGAAGAGCGACTTCAAATAACCGGGTGAGACGGCGGCGGCCCGGCCAGAGCGGATTTTCCAGGAGGAACGACGCGTAGCTTTCAGCCGGTTGCTCGCCGCCGCGCATCAGCCGTTTCCAGGCCATGAGCTTGCGTGCCACCGGGTCGATAATCGCGCCCTCGGCCAGGGCCGCGGCCTCGACCTTGCCGGACTCTACGAGTTCCAGAGCCTGTGCGACTGCGCTCAGTGTGGCTTCGTCGGGCTTGGCCTTCAATAGAGGTTCGACATGGGCCTGCAAGATGCGACGCAATTGCGCTTCGCCGGGCGAGGCGTAGGGCTGCGCGGCGGCATCCTGGGCCGCGGTGGACGTCGTTGGTTCGGCTGCGACGCTCGCGCACGACAACAGCCATGCGGGGCCTATCAATCGGCAAATTCTCAGGAACGACATGTAGCTCGCTTGTTTCAACGATAGCAGCCGGGCTGCGTTGCGGGCTCAATCTCGGTCAAAAACGGCAGAATCAGGGCCGGCGACCGAACATTCTGGCTATATCATTGTGTTTGGTCCTCTAAAAGGGCACACGGCTGGTCGCGGGACGGGCGATGGCTCAATGCGCGGGTGCGGTGCTAGTGTTTGGGGCAGTGCTGCGCCACTATCTCCGATAAGGAAATATTCGAACGCAAGGAAATGCCATGTCTTCGCCGAAAGTCTTGATCGAGCGAGACGGACCGGTCACGACCGTCGTCTTGAACCGCGCCGAGGTGCGCAACGCCGTCGACAATGAAATGGCTCAGGCGCTCGCCGATGCCTTCAGGGCATTTGATGCCGATGACGAACAATGCGTCGGCGTACTGTACGGCGGGGGCGGTGCGTTTTGCGCGGGCGCCGACCTCAAGGAAGTGGCATCCGGCGCCAGGCGCGATCGCTGGCGTCTTGATGGCGATGGTCCAATGGGCCCCTCGCGGCTCGCGCTTTCAAAGCCTGTTATCGCAGCGGTTGGGGGGCACGCGGTCGCGGGCGGACTCGAACTGGCGATTTGGTGTGATATGCGGGTTGTCGAGGAAAGTGCGATATTCGGCGTCTATTGCCGACGGTGGGGCGTTCCGTTGATAGACGGTGGCACAGTGAGGCTGCCACGCCTCATCGGACAAAGTCACGCCCTCGACATGATCCTTACCGGTCGCCCTGTCGGGGCTGACGAAGCGTTGAGAATGGGCCTCGCCAACCGTGTCGTTGCCGACGGAAAATCGCGGGAGGAAGCGGAAGCGCTCGCGCACCAACTCGCCGCGTTCCCGCAAATGTGTATGAAGCGTGACAGGGCGTCAGTGCTGCGCCAGTGGGATCTGCCGTTCGCCAGCGCGATGGAAGCCGAGTTCGCCCACGGCGTTGCTGCTGCCGACGCGGAAGGACAATCGGGGGCCGGACGATTTGCAGCCGGTGCGGGCCGCGGCGGCAAATTCGATGAAACGTGAAGTCCAAAAATGGGCACATCGCTGTCCGGTTCGGGCGGTGAGCCAAAACAACGTGGTAGCTCAGGGCCGCGCGGTTCTCGGGCCAGGCCAAGTACGCACAGGCAGGCCTTTCGCCAACCACCCCGGCCCATAGCGGCTCCCGAGCGCGCCTTCGGTGACGTTGATCAGATTTTCGAAGCCAGCGTTGGCGAGGTCGCGCATCAGATAGCTCGTTCGCCCTCCACGGGCGCAAATCAATGCGATCGGTCGCGCCGCTTTTCCGGTGCCGGCAACCTCCCTGAGTTGAGCCAGGAAGTTTTGGCGATTCTGGTGCATCGTGATCGCATGAGCGCCCGCCGGAATGCCCGTCTGGCGCCATTCGCTCGCCCGGCGGACGTCGACGAGGACGATTGAACCCTTCTTTGCCTTAGCGTGAGCCGTTTCGACCGACATATGATGATGGTTGTTCTGGATCAGAGCATGCTGCGTCGACCAAGCCCATAGTGACAAGCCGATCATAGCGGCCAAGATTGCGAAAATGGCGATGACCGAGATCTTGCGCACGCGTTTCGGTGTCATCAAATCATCCTCTATCGGGGAAACGTGCTCTATCGGCCGCGCAGATGGCGAACTACCAGTATACACGCTATCGCATCGCCAGCCGGACGGCACGCCATCAAACAGCGCGTCACTTGCCGCTTGGCGGCGAGGTTGGTATCGATCCAGCGTCCAAATAAAATTGACCGCACATACACCGAGGCCCGCCGTATGCCCGAAGCAAATGAGAACCTGATGAGGGGTGCGACCGGCGACTGGGAGGTTGTCATTGGTCTCGAGGTTCACGCTCAGGTCAATTCCCGCGCCAAGCTGTTTTCAGGCGCCTCGACGGCGTTCGGCGGCGCCCCAAACAGTCACGTCTCGTTGGTCGATGCGGCGATGCCTGGCATGTTGCCCGTCATCAACCGTGAGTGCGTTGCCCAGGCGATCCGCACCGGCCTCGGGCTCAAGGCGCAAATCAACCTGCGGTCAGTATTCGATCGCAAGAACTATTTCTACCCCGATCTGCCGCAGGGGTATCAGATCTCGCAATTCAAGCAGCCGATCGTTGGCGAGGGCGTTGTCGAGGTCGATGTCGATGGCGACGTTCATGACGTGGGTATCGAGAGGTTGCATCTCGAGCAGGATGCGGGGAAGTCAATTCATGACATCCACCCCAATCGCACCTACGTCGATCTCAACCGGTCCGGGGTGGCGCTGATGGAGATCGTTTCCAAGCCGGATATGCGCTCCGCCCGGCAAGCGCAGGCATACGTGACCAAGCTCCGCACGATACTGCGCTACCTGGGCACGTGCGATGGCGACATGGAGAAAGGCAATTTGCGCGCCGACGTCAATGTCTCAGTCCGGCGGCCGGGTGAGGAGCTTGGCACGCGCTGCGAAATCAAGAATGTCAACTCGA
>CAZWCL010000133.1:0-8329 GCA_964632265.1 uncultured Hyphomicrobiaceae bacterium
GATGCCTGCCTCGTGTAGCCGGCTGCCCATCGCGCGGAACTCGGAAATTGAATCATCGCGCCGGTTGTAATTCTGGTGCGGCGCAAAAAAGCTGAAAGTGTTGTAGCCCCAGTAGTTGCTCAGCCCCTTCTCCACAAGATGGCGGTCATCGACAAACGACTGAACCGGCATGAGTTCGACCGCCGTGACGCCGAGCCGAACGAGATGCTCAATGACGGCGGGATGAGAAAAGCCCGTGAAGGTGCCGCGCGCGTTTTCAGGCACAAGCGGGTGGCGCGCCGTCATTCCCTTGACGTGGGCCTCATAGATGATCGTGTCGCTCCATAGGGTGCGTGGCCGGTTCTCGCGGCGCCACGGCAGTGTCGGCCGCCAACGCGCGGTCGTCTCCGCGACGATGCACTTCGGCATGAAGGGAGCGGAGTCGCGTGGGTCGAATGAGAGATCTTCGGCTTCATCACCGACCCTATAACCGTAATGTGCATCACTCCAATCGATCCGTCCGTGCAGCGCCTTCGCGTAGGGGTCAATCAATAGTTTGTTCGGGTTGAAGCGGTGGCCGGCCTCCGGCTCGTAGGGGCCGTGCACGCGGTAAGCGTAGCGCTGCCCGGGGCGCAGGCCGGGCAGATATCCGTGAAATATTTCGTCTGTATATTCAGGCAGCGGCATGCGTGCCTGCTCGCGGGTGCCGCCATCATCAAAGAGGCACAACTCGACTTGCGTCGCATTAGCCGAGAACAATGCAAAATTGACGCCGGCGCCATCAAAAGATGCCCCAAGCGGATAGGGTAGCCCTGGCTCGGGTTTGAGTTTTCTTCGAGTCATGTAGCAAATGCCCTTTTCTTCCTGCATGGGTCCCAGGCGACTGCGTCTAGCCGGCGCAGGTGAGTGAGACGGCGGCGCCTAGCCGGTGCAGGTGAGCCAGATGACGGTGCCTAGCTGGCGCAGGTGAACCAGATGGCGGCGCCTAGCCGGCGCAGGTGAGCCAGATGGCGGCGCCTAGCCGGCGCAGGTGAACCAGACGGCGGCGCCTAGCCGGCGCAGGTGAGAATGACTGTCGCCAGCGGCGGCAGAGTGAGTTCGATCGATTGCAGGTGCCCGTGGGCGGCTATCTCTTCGCTCGCCACGCCGCCACTATTGGCAACGCCACTGCCGCCATAGGCCGACGCATCCGTATTGAGGTGTTCCCGCCAGCGCCCGGCCTCCGGCACGCCGATGCGATATCCGCCCCGCACTATCGGCGTGAAGTTGCAGACGACGAGCACGGCTTCGCCAGCGCCATTGCGCCGTTCGAAAGCAAAGACACTCTGCGTTGCATCATCGCCGACAATCCAGCGGAAACCTTCCGGGAAACTATCCAGTTCGTGCAGCGTGGAAAGCTCGCGGTAAGCGTGATTGAGATCACGAACCAGCGATTGCAATCCGCGGTGATCATCCTGTGCCAGCAACTGCCAGTCGAGATCCCGGTCATGGTTCCATTCCCGTTCCTGGCCGAACTCGCCTCCCATGAAGATGAGCTTTTTGCCGGGATGACACCACATGAAACCGTAGTAGGCGCGCAGGTTCGCAAATTTCTGCCAGCGGTCTCCCGGCATTTTCCCAAGCAGCGACCCTTTCCCATGGACGACCTCGTCGTGGCTTAGTGGCAGAACAAAATTTTCGCTGAAAGCGTAGTGCAACCCGAACGTGATGCTGGAGTGGTGATGCTGGCGATGTACCGGGTCCTGCGCCATGTAGGAGAGTGTGTCGTGCATCCATCCCATATTCCATTTGTAGTCGAAGCCGAGCCCCCCCGCCTCGATCGGCTGTGACACGCCGGGCCAAGCCGTCGATTCCTCCGCGACCGTAATGGCGCCATCCGCGGCAGCGCTGACGTCCTGGTTCATGCGCTTCAGAAAGGCGATCGCATCGAGGTTCTCGCGGCCGCCGTGAACGTTGGGCACCCATTCACCTGGATCGCGGCTGTAGTCGAGGTAAAGCATCGAGGCAACGGCATCGACCCGCAGCCCGTCGAGATGGAAACGTTCGATCCAATAAGCAGCGTTGCTGGACAAGAAGTTGGCCACTTCGCGCCGGCCAAAATTGTAAATCAGTGTGTTCCAGTCACGATGGAAACCCATGCGCGGGTCTTCGTGCTCGTAGAGTGCTGTGCCATCGAACTGCGCCAGGCCGTGCGGGTCGGTTGGAAAGTGCGCCGGCACCCAGTCGATAAGAACGCCGATCCCGGCGCGATGAAACGTGTCGACAAAGGCTGCGAAGTCGTCCGGTGAACCAAAACGAGCGGTCGGTGCGAAAAGCCCGATTGGCTGGTATCCCCAGGAGCCCGAGAACGGATGCTCACTGACCGGCAATAGTTCGATGTGCGTGAAGCCCAGGTCGCTGACATAGCCGACCAGTTCGTCGGCCAGGCGCTCATAGGTCAGGAACGCACCGTTCTCACCGCGCCGCCATGAGCCAAGATGCACCTCATAGATTGACATCGGCTTTGACGGTTGCTGCGCGGCGCCGCGCTGCGACAACCAATTCCGGTCGCCCCATTCGTGGCTGTGTTCCGCACTGACGACCCGTGAGGCCGTTGCAGGCGGCAATTCCTGCGCGAACGCCAATGGATCGGCCTTGAGCGGTAGCATAGCGCCATCAGCGCCAACGATTTCGAATTTGTATAACGTTCCCGGCTCAAGCCCTGGAATAAAAAGATCCCATATGCCAGCCTCGTGGCGCCGACGCATCGGATTGCGCCGGCCGTCCCACTCGTTGAATTCACCGACTACGCTGACCCGGCGCGCATTTGGCGCCCACACCGCAAACGCGATACCGTTCACGCCGTCTAGTTCTACTTGATGAGCGCCGAGCTTCTCGAAGATATTTCGGTGCGTGCCTTCGCTGATCAAATGCACATCGAGATCGCCGAGTAACGACCCGAACCTGTACGGATCTTCTATTTCCCAGGAATGCTCGCCGCGCGTCAGACGTATCCGGTAGCCGTCGCTGGTTAGCCCATTCAGGGAGGTGGCGAAGAAACCACGGTCGTCGTGGAGTTCCATATCGGCCAGATGGTCACCGGATGTCCTGTCGATAATTGCGGCATGCTCGGCCCCGGGCCAGAACACACGCACCGAAAGTGCGCCCGCCCCGGCCGGATGCGGTCCGAGCACGGCGAACGGATCATCGTGACGCGCCACGGCGATCGCGTCGATCTCGTCCCGAAGTGGGGCCTGATCTTGGCTTCCAGCTAGTCGGTTAATGTTAGAAGCAGTTGTCATGATGGTTCGCCTGGCTTTTCCTCGAGCAGATCGAGAACACCGCGCAGCGGGATCGCGATCCAGGCAGGTCGGCTCGAGGCTTCGTAAGTGATTTCGTAGAGCGCCTTTTGAAGCAGGAAAAGCTCAAGAAGGGCGCTAGTAGATTGAGGGTCGGCCGGGTGCGCCGCAGAAACACGCGCCGCCGCTTCATAGCTGGCCATGAATTCCCGCTGCGACCGCTCATGCCAGGAGCGCGCTGCCGCAACGACATGCTCGGACGGCTCTTGCGACGCTCTCGCAAAGCGGTCTAGGGCCGCCCAGGCGGCATAGTCGAATGAGCGCAACATACCAGCCACATCACGCAAGGGAGACGTTTTTGCGCGTCGTTCCTCAAGGGGGCGGCCCGGCTCACCTTCGAAGTCGATGATGATAGCGTCGTCGCCCGCCACCATCACCTGCCCGAGATGATAGTCACCGTGCGTCCGTGTCTTGAAGCCCGACGGCGCACAACGCCCAAGTTCCTCGATGCGCGCTTGAAGGCGTGCGCGCTGGGCAACCAGCCTCTCGACCACCAGTTTGACGCTTTCATCGAGGTTGTCCGGAAGGCGCGCCAATGAAGCAAACACCTTTTCTTCCTCTTCCATTGTAGCCGCCGCCCATGCTGCCATATCGGCCTGAGTGATCGGCTCGCGCTGAAAAGCTGGATCGGTCGTTTCCGTGGCGAAAGCAGCGTGGAGCTCAGCGGTCCGCAAGCCGAGGCGTGTAGCGAAATCAAGCGGGAAAACGTAGCGTTCCTCCCACGGATCATGTGCATTCTCGTCATCCCCGGACATGAGGGATATTTCTTCAAGCTGGCGCTCGAGGCCCTCGACAAGGACCTGCCAGCCATCACCTTGATTGGAGACGAATTGCGAAACCGAGGCGAGCGCCGTCGAGTTTCCTTCAAGGTCGAAACTTTCGACCAGGCCTAGCAAAGCTGGAGAATTCTCGAAGCCTGCGACTTTGGTCAGGAAGCGTGAGACTTCAAGTTCGGGTTGGATGCCGCTCCTGAGGCGGCGGTAGATTTTGAGGACGGCCTGCTTACCGATCACGAGGGATTGGTTGCTCTGTTCGCCACCGATCGCGCGAATATCGGTTTTATCATCGATCTCTGGCAATTCCCCGAGCGTGTGAAATTCGATGCGTTGACCATCGTTTTCCACGACCCGGTTTTGCCTCATAGCCATCATCGCCGCGCGCGCGAATTCGGCATCCTGCGCGCCATCGAGAAGTACGCCGACGCGGGCTCCGCGCCGTACCTTGGCAATGACGTGGGCGAGACGTGCGGAACCTGGCTCAGCATGCTCGCCGCCCCAATGAACAATGAGCGGTAGCAAGTAGCTATGATGCTCGCCGTCCTCGAATTCGACATCGATGGCATAAAGTGGGAAGCGGTCGTCTTCGTCGTCGAGCCGGCCAAGCGGTTCAGGTTCCACATTCCGGATGCGGCGCCCCTTGCCCTGGAACCATCGCCGGCGGACGAGGAATTCCGGAATGGCATCGCGCAGAAGGTTACGTCGGTTCACCCCTTCCCACAGCGTCGGCATGCTGGCGCCAATCACGACCGTCGAGAGTTCGGGAATAGGAGCCTCTGGCGCCAGGCGCCAGTGAGGCTGCTCAGCGTCTTTGGAAAGTTCAAACCAGAAGAAGCCGTGCGCCGGAAGGGTCAAGAGGTACGGTAGATCTCCGACGGCAGGAAATGCCGATCGGCCAAGTAGCTCAACCGGAACGCAGCCCGCATAATCACGCAGATCAAGCTCTACCGCCTGCGCCGTTCGCGCCATATTGAAGACGCACAGCAACGTTTGCCCGTCAGCCTCGCGCAAGTAGGCGAGTACCTTACGGTTTTGCGGATAGAGGAACGTCTGCCCGCCGCGCCCGAAGGCCGAATGAGATTGTCGAACGGCTATGAGCCTGCGCATCCAGTTCAGCAGCGATGAGGGATCGCGCTGTTGCGCTTCGACATTGATCGCCTGATAGCCGTAGTTGGCATCCATAACAGGCGGCAGGTAAAGACGCTGCGGATCGGCACGGGAAAACCCGCCATTGCGATCTGCCGTCCACTGCATTGGCGTGCGAACCCCGTCTCGGTCACCGAGATAATAGTTGTCACCCATGCCGATCTCGTCACCGTAATAGATTACCGGCGTGCCGGGCATCGACAGCAGCAGCGCGTTCATGAGTTCGATCTTGCGCCGGTCGTTTTCGAGCAACGGCGCAAGGCGCCGCCGTATGCCGAGATTGATCCGCGCGCGGGCATCCGATGCATAGGTCCGCCAGAGATAATCGCGCTCGTCATCTGTCACCATCTCGAGCGTCAACTCGTCGTGGTTACGCAGGAAGAGGGCCCACTGACAGTCCTCAGGGATCTCCGGCGTCTGGCGCAGGATGTCCGTGATGGCGTGACGGTCCTCTTGCGCCAGCGCCATATACATGCGCGGCATCAACGGAAAATGGAACGCCGCATGGCATTCGTCCCCTTCGCCGAAATAAGCGCGGGTGTCTTCAGGCCATTGATTGGCCTCTGCGAGCAGCATTCGATCCGGGTAGTGCGCATCAACCTCTGCCCGGATAAGCTTCAGGATCTGATGCGTCTCGGGCAGGTTCTCGTTGTTGGTCCCTTCGCGTTCGCACAAGTAGGGCACGGCATCGAGGCGCAACCCGTCGACGCCAAGGTCCAGCCAAAAGCGCAGCACCTTGACGATTTCCTCAAGCACCGCGGGATTGTCGAAATTGAGATCGGGTTGATGCGAATAAAACCGGTGCCAAAAGTATGCTTTCGCGACCGGATCCCAGCTCCAATTAGAGGTTTCCGTGTCGAGGAAAATGATCCGCGTACCCTGATAGCGCTGATCGGTATCGCTCCAGACATAGAACGCGCGCTCTGGTGAACCGGGTGGCGCATGACGTGCACGCTGAAACCAAGGGTGCTGATCGGAGGTATGGTTGATGACGAGTTCGGTGATTACCCGTATGCCGCGCTTATGTGCTTCATCCACGAACGCCTTGAAGGCGTCGAGGTCACCGTAACTTTCGTTGATGTTGGTATATTCCGCGATGTCATAGCCGTCATCGCGCAGAGGCGAAGGATAAAATGGCAATAGCCAGATCGCCGTGACGCCAAGTTCGGTGACATAATCGAGCCGCTCCATGAGACCGGCGAAGTCACCTATGCCGTCATTACTGGAATCGTTAAAGGCCTTGACGTGGAGCTGATAGACGACTGCATCCTTGTACCAGTCATGGCAGGTGCGATCGATCTCCTCACCAACAGGCTGCGTGCCCGCCGTGTGCAGAAGCGTCTCCGCCGAGAGGGTAGAAGCTGCAACCGTCATGGCCGCACCTCCTGGTCTGACGCCGCTTCGTTCGGCGGTATCAGACGCCACAGGCGATAGGGCTGCACGCTCGGCTCCAGCCAAATGTGCTGCACCTTGCCAGCCCACGTGAAGCGATCACCGGTCACCAGGTCTTCGGCATCGACCGCTTCATCATCGCCGAGGCCGAACTCCCACAACGGCACCTCGAAATGGGCGCCCTGTGGATTGTGCGGATCGAGATTTGAAGCGCACAGGATGATATTGCGGCGGTCGTCGGTATATTTCATGAAATAGAGAATCTGGTCGTTCCATGCGTTGAGGAAGGTAAGGTTCTTCAACTGCTGCAGCGCCGGATTGTTGCGGCGCAGTCGGTTTACCAGCCGCACATCGTCTTTGATGTGCCCTTCCCGATCCCAGTCCCAGGCGCGGATCTCGTATTTTTCAGAATCGAGATATTCCTCCTTGCCCGGCATCGCAGCTGCTTCGCAAAGCTCAAACCCGTTATAGATGCCGTAATTTCCGGAAAGCATCGCCGCCAGAACCAGGCGGACGCGAAAAGCGGCGCGCCCGCCCGTCTGCAGGTAGACGGGGTTGATGTCGGGCGTGTTGGCGAAGAAGTTCGGCCGATAGTACTCGGCCATCTCTGTACGGGTCAGTTCACCGAGATACTCGGTCAATTCCGCTTTGGTATTTCGCCACGTGAAATAGGTGTAGGACTGCGTGAAACCAAGCTTGGCCAGACGCTTCATGACTTTCGGCCGCGTGAACGCTTCCGCGAGGAAGATCACGTCGGGGTATTCTGCCTGAACCTCGTCGATCAGCCATTCCCAGAACGGGTAAGGCTTGGTGTGAGGGTTATCGACGCGAAAAATGCGGACACCCTCATTCGCCCAATGAAGAATGACGTCCTTCAGGCCATGCCAGAGGGAGGGGAATGCCTCCCGGTAAAAATGCACATTGACAATGTCTTCGTACTTTTTCGGCGGGTTTTCGGCGAATTTTATGGTTCCATCCGGTCGCCAGTCGAACCACTCCGGATGCTCCCTGATCCACGGATGATCCGGCGCGCATTGGATCGCGAAGTCGAGGGCGATTTCGAGGCCGCGCTTGCGCGCTTCAGCGATCAGGCGGCGGAAGTCTTCCGCCGTGCCGAGCTCCGGGTGGATCGCGTCGTGACCACCGAGCTTTGAACCGATCGCGTACGGACTGCCCGGATCACCACTCTGCGCAGTGAGCGAATTGTTGCGCCCCTTGCGATTAACTTCACCGATGGGATGAATCGGCGGGAAGTAGAGTACGTCAAAGCCAAGATCTGTGACGTAGTCGAGGCGTGCGATGACGTCGTCGAAGGTGCCATGCCGACGCACATCGCCGGATTGAGAGCGCGGAAACATTTCATACCAGGCGCTGAAGGCGGCGGCCGGTCGATCCACCCAGACAGGTAATTCACGCGGCGCCCGCGTCTCATTGGCGCGCGGCCCAATGCGGTCCATGAGCTGCGCCACATGATCCTTGAGCAAGAGGTTTGCGCGCTCGTCGTCGCCTTCAAGGTTGTCGAGAGCACGCAGCACCTCTTTTGCTGACGCCCCATCGCCTTCATCCGCGGCTGCCGATGAGGCGGCCTGCTCCAGTAATGCCCGTCCTTCCTGCAACTCGAGAGTGACGGGCTGTCCCGCCGCGCGCTTTTTCCCGACGTCGTCGCGCCAAGAGCCGAACAGGTCACGCCAAGCAACA
>CAZWCL010000134.1:0-8322 GCA_964632265.1 uncultured Hyphomicrobiaceae bacterium
CTTGTCGCCGCCTTTCGGCCGCACCCGTTTCATCACGATGCGCCCGCCGTCCGCTTGTACGGTAACGCCGTTTTCATCAACGAAAGCGACCTCGCCGGGTTCACCCGCGCCGTCTTCCTGAGCCGCGTCGTATACCTGCACTTCCTCGCCCCTCAGCGTCGTCCAGGCCCCGGGCGCCGGGTTCGCTGCGCGAATGATATTGTAGACTTCGTCCACTGGCTTCGACCAATCGATCGCCGCATCCGCCTTCTTGAACCAGCTCTCATAGGAGCCATCATCCAGGCGCTGGTCGTGTTTGATAATGATGCCGTTCTTGACCAGTTCGAGCCCTTCGATCATGGCATCTACGCCCATTGGGAAGAGCTTCTTGAAATACACATCGCCAAGCGTCTCATCAGCGCCGATCTCGACTGACTTTTGAAGCATGATCGGCCCTTCATCGAGGCCATCGTCCGGCCAGAAGATCGTCAGCCCCGTACGGCGCTTGCCCATTGCGATCGGCCAGTTAATCGACGACGGCCCCCTGTGCCAGGGGCAGAGCGACGGGTGATACTGGAACGTGCCATACTTCGGCGCATCACGCACTTCCTCCGGCACGAACAGCAAAACGTAGGCCATCATGCAAACGTCCGCTTTGAACGAGCGCATGAGCTCAGCCGCCTCCGGCGTCTTCCACGACGCCGGCTGATGCAGCGCTAACCCTTTTTCGCGCGCAAGTTCGGCTAGCGGATCTTCGCGGCGCCCTTCTTTCGTCGGCGCCGTGCAGACGGCGACGACATCCTCGCCGCGCTCGAGCAGCCGCTCGAGTACCGCCTTACCAAAAGCCTGCTGGCCGTGAACGACAATGCGCATCGGGTGTCTCCTCCAGATTATAGGGTCGCAGTTTCGCAGCAGAGCGCGGACGCTATAGCGACGTGCCGGGTCACTCAGCCGCCTGGCGTTTTACCTCGCCGACGGCACCCGAAGAAACGACCCGCTCGAGTTGGTCTGCATCATACCCGAGCACGTCGCGCAAGATCTCCGCCGTATGCTCGCCAAGCAACGGCGAGCGTTTGACTTCGGCCGGACTGTCGGACAATTTCACCGGACACCCAACGGTCAGATACGGCCCGCGCTCCGGGTGATCGACCTCGACGATCGTACCGGTCTCGCGCAAGCTTTGCTCTTCGGCCAGTTCTTTCATCGACAGGATCGGCCCACATGGAATGTCGAGCGGATTGCACGCATCCATCACCTCGAACTTAGTCTTCGTCTTGGTCCACTCCTCGATACGGTCGAAGATCTCCGGGATCTTGTCGAGCCGTGCATCGGGCGTCGCGTAAGCCGGATCATCTTTCCAACCGGGCTCGCCGATCAGATCGCAAATCTTGCCCCAGGCAGCAGCCTGCGTGATCACATAGACGTAGGCGTTGGGGTCCATCTCCCAGCCCTTGCACTTCACGATCCAGCCCGGCTGACCACCGCCGGAATCATTGCCCGCCCGCGGCGTCGTGTCACCGAACGCGATGTCCTGGCCGTATTGGCTGTATTCTTTGAGCGGTCCCGCTTCGAGCCGCTGCTGATCTCTCAGCTTCACACGGCAAAGGTTCAAGACGCCATCCTGCATCGCCGCCAGCACCTTCTGCCCGCGCCCGGTTCGTTCTCTCTGATAAAGCGCTGTTACGATCCCAAGTGCCAGATGCAGCCCCGTGCCGCTGTCTCCGATCTGAGCGCCCGTCACCAGCGGCGGCCCGTCGAGGAAGCCGGTCGTCGATGCCGCGCCGCCGGTGCACTGGGCGACGTTTTCATAGACCTTGCAATCCTCATACGGTCCCGGCCCGAACCCTTTCACCGACGCCATGATCATGCGCGGATTTAGTTCCTGGATGCGATCCCAACCAAAACCCATGCGATCAAGCGCACCCGGCGCGAAATTCTCGACCAGCACATCACACTCTTTGATCAATCGCTCCAGCACCTCCTTGCCGGTCTCATTCTTCGTATTGAGCTCGAGCGACCGCTTGTTGTGATTGAGCATCGTGAAGTAGAGCGAGTCGGCGCCCGGCTTGTCGACGAGCTGTTTGCGCGTCGCATCTCCGACGCCGGGTCGCTCGACCTTGATCACGTCCGCGCCAAACCACGCCAGCAACTGCGTGCACGTCGGGCCGGATTGCACATGTGTGAAGTCGAGAATTTTTACGCCTTTAAGGGCTTCCATGGTGCCAGCTTTCTTTATGCTCGGCGATCGCCGAAGAGGATGTTTTCACGCGGAGGGGCATCACGCCTTTTTGCCGACGACGCTCTGCGGGTTGAGGTTTCCGATGCGCCCGCTCTCGGTCCCTGCCGCCGGATCTATCATAGCGTTGACAAGCGTGGGCTTACCCGAATCCATCGCCTGCGCAACGGCACGCGACAGTTCATCCGGTGACGTCGCCGTGACACCTTCACCGCCGAACGCCTGCATCATCAGATCGTATTTGGCATCGCGCACGAACACCGTCGTCGCCGGATCATCGCCACCTGCCGGGTTCTCGTCGGTGCCACGATAAATGCCGGAATTATTGAACACGACCACGCAGACCGGCAGGTTGTAGCGGCAGATCGTTTCGATCTCCATGCCGGAAAAGCCAAACGCGCTATCGCCCTCAACGGCCAACACGGGCTTGCCGGTCTCCACCGCCGCCGCGATCGCCGTTCCCATGCCAACACCCATGACGCCCCACGTGCCGACATCCAGACGCTTGCGCGGCTGATACATGTCGATGATAGAGCGCGCAAAATCGAGCGTGTTGGCACCCTCGTTGACGAGGATCGCCTCCGGTCGGTCCTTGATGATCTGGCGCAGCGCACCAAGCGCACCGTGAAAATCCATCGGCACGTTGTTGTTCTGGAGCCTCGGTCCCATACGCGCGACGTTGGTCTCGACCTTCTCGCGGATCGCGCCCGTCCACGCCTCATCCGGCTTCTTCCAATCGCCGTCGATGCGCTCGTTCAGCGCCGCAACGCATGAGACGATATCGCCGACAAGCGGCCCGGCGATCGGCTGGTTCGAATCCATCTCCTTCGGATCGATGTCGATGTGCACGAACTGCTTCGAGCCCGGCTCTCCCCATTGCTTGCCTTTGCCGTGGCCGAGCAGCCAGTTGAGCCGCGCCCCAATCAGCATGACCGCGTCGGCCTCCTTGAGGACCAGCGAGCGCGCCGCCCCGGCATATTGCGGATGGTCATCCGGCAGCAGGCCCTTGGCCATGCTCATCGCTATATAAGGAAACCCGGTCTTCTCGATGAACTCTTTGACTTCCTTTTCGGCCCGCGCATAGGCCGCGCCTTTGCCAAGAATGACCAGCGGCTTCTTCGCGGATTTGAGAACGTCCATCGCACGGTCCACAGCGGCTGGCGACGGCAACTGCGCTGGCGCCGGATCGAGTACCTCGACAAGTGACGCCGCGCCCTTGGCCGCCTCCATCGTCTGCCCGAACAAGCTTGCCGGCAGGTCAAGATAGACGCCGCCGGGACGTCCCGAAACCGCTGCTCGGATTGCCCGCGCCACCCCGATCCCGATATCCTCGGCGCGCAGTATGCGATAGGCCGCCTTGCACAGGGGCTTGGCGATGGCGAGCTGGTCCATCTCCTCATAGTCGCCCTGCTGCAGATCGACGATCTCGCGTTCGGACGATCCGGACATCAGGATCATCGGCCAGCAGTTCGTCGTCGCATGCGCCAGCGCTGTCAGACCATTGAGGAACCCCGGCGCCGATACGGTCAGGCAGACCCCCGGCTTCTGTGTCAGATATCCCGCGATCGCCGCCGCGTTGCCGGCATTCTGCTCGTGCCGGAACGACAGCACGCGAATACCTTCAGCCTGCGCCATCCGCCCGAAATCAGTAATTGGAATACCCGGCACGCCATAGATCGTTTCAAGACCATTGAGCTTTAGCGCATCGATCATCAAGTGAAAGCCATCGGTGAGATCGCTGGTCGCTTCGACGCCATCTGTATCCTGGGCCATTGGGGTTTCCTCGCTCTCGGGCCGTTGAGGGCCTCGGGTTTGCCTGAGTTCAGCTTTGATTGGTGTTGATGTCGAGATCAACATGGGCCGCCACGTGCGCATGAAGCTTCATTGTGTGCTCGCGCACCAGACGGCTTGCCCGGTCGCCATCGCGTTTCAGCATCGCCTCCACGACCCGGGCGTGATCACGCACCGAACGGTCCGCACGATCCTTCTCATAGATCGTCCGGCGCCGGATCGCCCTCACATGCCGAAACAACCCGTCCGACATCTCGGCGATGAGGTCATTGCGCGAAAGGCGAATGATTGTCGAGTGGAAGCGGATGTTGTCATCCGAATAGTCGCTCATGTGTTGGTAGATGCGTGTCCCGTCATAGGCATCAACCAGTGCTTCGAGTTCAGCCAGCTCAGCGTCACTTGCCACATCACAAGCCAGCCGCGCCGCCATACTCTCGAGCGCCGCCCACACCGTGATCATCTCGAGAATCTCAGGCTTGGTCTTGCGCACGATCTCGATCCCCCGCCGCGGCAGTATCCGCACCAGCCCCTCCTGATCGAGCCGCGTCAGCGCTTCCCTCAATGGCGTCCGAGAAGCTCCAAACCTCTCCGACAGCGAACGCTCATCGAGCCGCAATTCGGCATCGGGATCGTAAATATCCATCTCCGTTATCGCCTGGCGCAACTGCTCATAGATCCGCTGCCCGAGACTGGCCGTCTCGGCGATCGGTCGAATTTTTAGAACCGTCTCTGACATGGCCGGACCTGAAGCAATGGCGACAAAAATCGCCGCTTGATGGCATGTGGTCTTTGGTATACCAGTAATTGTTGATGGCGCAAGGCGATTTTTTTTCGCCCGGCGTTCGGCCTCAGCCAAACAGAAGTCGCAAGCGGAATACGCAAGGCCGGCCTTTTAGCTATAGTGATGCCCGACAGGTTACGGCCAATCGGGACGGAACGGCGCCGACGCATTCGCCGTGAGGCGTCGACGAACGACAAGGGACGGAAACGCGCATCATGCAGGACAAGCCAGCCGACAACAGCGGCCGGAAGATTCACCCTGGCTCAGGCCGGCGCAAGGCAGCCCTGTTCCCGAAGGGCCGCCACCTCACCCCCGAGGAGACCGCCGCCGTCTGCGCCCTGCTCGGCAATCGCGATCTCAAGCGCGACGATCTGATCGAATATCTGCACCTCATCCAGGACCACGAAGGCTGCCTCCCCGCCGGCCACCTCCACGCCTTGGCGGAACTGATGCGCATCTCCATGGCCGAAGTCTACGAGGTCGCCTCTTTTTACGCCCACTTCGATATCGTAAAAGACGGCGAGGCTCGGCCAGCGCCGGTGACCGTGCGCGTGTGCGAGTCACTTAGCTGCATGATGGCCGGCGCCGAAGAGCTGATCAGCGCACTCGACTCCGCCACCGACAGCCGCGACGTACGCATCATGCGCGCACCCTGCATGGGCCGCTGCCAGTCGGCACCTACCTGCGAAATCGGCCACGCCCATATCGACCAAGCCACACCCGAAACTATAAATGCCGCTATCGACGCTCGCCACATCCACCCGACCATCCCGCACTACGAAGACCTCGGCGCCTACCGCGGCACTGGTGGCTACGCCACTTTGCGCGGCTGCCTTTCCGGTGAGCGGACCATCGATGACGTCATCACAGCGCTCTCCGACGGCGGCCTTCGCGGCCTCGGCGGCGCCGGTTTCCCAACCGGCCGCAAGTGGGGCCTCGTCCGCGCGGCACCGGGACCTCGGCTGATGGCCGTCAACGGCGACGAGGGCGAACCCGGCACCTTTAAGGATCGCCACTATCTCGAGACGCGGCCCCATGTCTTCCTCGAAGGTATGCTGATCGGCGCCTGGGCGGTCGAAGCCGAAGCGGTCTACATCTATATGCGAGATGAATATCCGGCGGTTCTCGAAATTCTCCGCCGCGAGATCCGCGCCATCGAAGAGGCCGGCCTCGCTCCCCACACCAGGATCATCCTCAGACGCGGCGCCGGCGCTTACATTTGCGGCGAAGAAAGCGCCATGATCGAAAGCATCGAGGGCAAGCGCGGCCTGCCACGCCACCGTCCACCCTACGTGGCCCAGGTCGGCATCTTCGGGCGGCCGACCCTCGTCAACAACGTCGAGACGCTCTACTGGGTGCCAAAGATCCTCGAACAAGGCGCCGACTGGTTCGCGAGCCAGGGCAAGAACGGCGGCAAGGGCTTACGCTCATATTCCGTATCCGGCCGCGTCATGGAACCCGGCGTGAAACTTGTCCCCGCCGGCAGCACCGCCACCGACCTGATCGAAGCATCAGGTGGCATGGCTGCCGGCCACACCTTTAAAGGCTATCTTCCAGGCGGCGCCTCCGGCGGCATCCTGCCGGCGTCGATGGCGGACATCCCGCTCGACTTCGGCCAGTTGGAAAAGTACGGCTGCTTCGTCGGCTCCCACGCCGTCATCATTCTCTCTGATCACGATGACATGAAAGCCGTCGCGCTCAACCTCATGAAATTCTTCGAAGACGAAAGCTGCGGCCAGTGCACACCTTGCCGTAACGGCACTGAAAAGGCCGTCAAACTAATGGCGGCATCGCGGTGGGACGCCAGCCTCCTCACCGAACTCGCAGCCGTCATGGCCGACGCCTCGATCTGCGGTCTCGGCCAGGCCGCCCCCAACCCGCTTCTAAGCGTCCTCAAGCATTTCCCGGAGGATCTGGGCCAATGACCGACAAAATCGCTTTCGAACTCGACGGCCAAACCGTTGAAGCCGCCACCGGCGAAACCATCTGGCAGGTCGCCAAGCGTGTCGGCACAACTATCCCACACCTGTGTTGGCAACCCGAGCCCGGCTACCGCGCTGATGGCAACTGCCGCGCCTGCATGGTCGAGGTTGAAGGTGAACGCGTGCTCGCCGCCTCGTGCGTACGCCTGCCTGCCGAAGGCATGAAGGTCAAAACCGCGACCGAGCGCGCAAAAAAATCCCGCGAGATGGTCTTCGAACTCCTGCTCGCCGACCAGCCGGAGCGCGACGTAGCTCACGACCCGCAATCGAAACTCTGGCGCTGGATCGACGACATGGGCGTTCGCCCGACCTCTCGTCTCCCCCGCCGTGACCAGATCGCAACCGATGCCACCCACGCGGCCATCGCCGTAAATCTCGACGCCTGCATCCATTGCAATCTCTGCGTGAGGGCTTGCCGCGAAGTCCAATCAAACGACGTCATCGCCATGGCCTACCGCGGCGCGAGGGCCAAAATCGTCTTCGACTTCGACGAGGACATGGGCGAGAGCACTTGCGTGGCGTGCGGCGAATGCGTTCAGGCCTGCCCGACCGGTGCCCTGATGGAGGCGCGTCTTGTCGACACCGCCACCCAGGTCCGCGACGTCTTCCCCGACAAGACCGTCAACTCGCTATGCCCCTATTGCGGTGTCGGCTGCCAGACCAGGGTTCATGTCAAAGACAACGAGATAGTCGCGATCGACGGCGCGCCGGGCCCCGCCAACGAGCAACGCCTCTGCGTCAAGGGCCGCTTCGGCTTCGACTATATCCATCATGACGACCGCCTGACCAAACCGCTGATCCGCCGCGACGATGCCCCGGCCAAACGCGGCGACGTCCAGATCGCACCTCATGAAATATCTAAATATTTCCGCGAGGCGACCTGGGACGAGGCCCTCGAACGCGCCGCAACGGGCCTCGCCGATGTCCACGAAGCCCAAGGCCCGAACGGCATCGCCGGCTTCGGCTCCGCCAAGTGCTCCAATGAAGAAGCCTATCTCTTCCAGAAACTCATCCGCCAGCGCTTCGCCACCAACAACGTCGACCACTGCACGCGGCTCTGTCATGCCTCCTCCGTGGCAGCCCTGATGGAAGGCCTGAATTCCGGTGCCGTCACCGCCCCCTTCACCGCCGCCGCCGACGCCGACTGCATCATCGTCATCGGCGCCCGTCCGGCGGAAAACCACCCTGTTGCCGCGACCTACCTCAAGGCCGCCGCCAAGCGCGGCGCCCACCTCATCGTCATCGACCCGCGCGGCCAGAACTCCGGGATCGCGCGCCACGCCAACGACATCCTCCAGTTCAAGCCCGGCACCGACGTCGCCTTGCTGAACGCCATGCTGCACACAATCATCGCGGAAGATCTGGTTGACGCGCAATACATCCAGGCAAACACAGACGGCTTTGCCGACCTCAAAGCCAACATCCAGCAGTTCCCGCCCGAGAAAATGGCCGATGTCTGCGGCATCCCCGCCGACACCATCCGCGCCATCGCCCGCACCTATGCGCGCTCGGAAGCCTCCATCATCTTCTGGGGCATGGGCATCTCCCAGCAC
>CAZWCL010000135.1:0-8318 GCA_964632265.1 uncultured Hyphomicrobiaceae bacterium
GCCAGCCGGCCTGAAAGCCTGACGCTCGGCCTGTTGCGCCGGTCATCCAATGGAATCTCGAGCCAGATTGGCCGCGTGGCCTCCGCGCGCCGACGCACCAGCGGCTCGTTCGCAACCGCAGGCAATTCCTGACCATACAAGCAAGCGCCGGCGAACCGAGACGTCAGCAATAACCGAGGTTTGCCATCTGCTGCTCGCGCAACGGCTTCATCGAGATGATGACATTTGTCGCCGATCCTGGCGCCAAGATCTTCCGGCTCGATATCGCTTGCCCGAGAGTCTACCGTCAATTCGCAAATATCAATCGCAGCAACTACGTCGGCGTTGGGGCTGTTTTCCCCGACAACTCGTTCGACAGCGGCAATCGAGGCGCATACCTCCTCGGCACCGAGCCCGGTCAGTCCCCAGGCGGCCACAAACCGCGCCGCCGCTTTTTCGAGGATCACCGCGTTTACCGATGCGAGTATTGTCGAAATGCGAGAACGCTCGGCGCATGCGGCATCGCTCTCTCCGCAACGCCCTACGCGAACGACACAAACGGCGACCAGACGAACCTCCGAACGGCCGAGCCGTTCCCCTATCCACTCTCGCAGAAACGCATCGTCAAACGTTTCGCACGCGCCACCCGTTTCAATGGCCGATAATCGTGTTTGTGGAGCCCCGACGCCCATTCGTTGAATTTGCCTCGCCCGGTCACGACACTGTGACGGCCGTCCAGCTTCTTGGTTTGACGCATGTTGAGCATTTCAAGAGCCGTGCCAAGTTCCTCGGCATCACAAGGACTTCGCCGGTTAAGGAAAAAATAATTGAAATTCAACTATCAAGCTAAGATTAAAGCCGCGAGGCAGATCAACCGAAAACGAAGGTCACGCCGCACCGATCAACCGGGCCGACTGCTGTAAGAGACCGGCGACGTAGGTCGTGAAAGAGCGCCAGCACTCGATCCGGAAATGCGCCACACCATTTTGATCCGGCTCGCGCAGCAACACGATCTCCGCCTTGCCAAATAGAGTGCGCGTCGCCCGGCCGACCGGGAAAGCACGATCATCAAGGTCCAACAAGCAGCCCGTATTCAGGACATCACGCGCACGCCCACCACTCACCCGCATCGCTGCATTACGATGACTGATATCGACGATGGTCCATTTTGCGGCGTCCAACGCCGCAAGGGCTGCCGCCTCATCCCTCCCCTCAGTTTCCGAGTGACCCCTTACGGAACTGTCAATCAGGAGCCACTCATCCGGCCCGAGACGCAATGCCAACACATCACCGTTCAATCCCTCACGAACGGAGCATGTGTTGATGGCCCCGCTGAAATTGAACGGCCCGGTTTTCGGACAATCATCGAAGCAAATATCGCCACCCAAAAAACGCACGCTCCACCGTCTGGCCGGCAATGTTCGGAAAAGCGCGAACGGCAACATCACTGCTCCCGCCGAACACAACGGTCCCGGGTCCGCCAAACCGGCCAGGACATCGCGCCGCTGCATCGGGACGGTGGCAATTTCGCTATGCTTAGCCTCAAACATTTGCGCGCGCTCCTTCAGCATCGAAAAAGACCGGAGGAACAACTTCGACCTCGGCAAAGCCATCTTTTGTCGTCGCAAAGAGCCGCGATTTCTGCCGCGCACGACCATCGTCGACGAGCCCCAGAGCAATCGAACGGCCCGGCTCGGCGCCGTCATCGCGCCGCACATTCGGGCTCATATAGCTAGACGTGACGTGACCAAGCATTGAAACTGGGGCGTCTTCAGACTTGTTGGCCACAAGCTGCGCGCCCTCGTCGAGCACCACGTCCGGCTCGAGCGTCAAAAGTCCCACCAACTGCCGGCGTCTGCCATCCACCACATCCGGCCGTTGCAGGGATCTCTTGCCAACGAAATCTTCCTTCACCTTGGAGACAAGACCACCAAGGCCGACGTCATCCGGCGTTACCGTGCCATCGGTTTCCTGACCAACGATGATGAAGCCTTTTTCCGCACGCAGCACATGCATTGTCTCTGTGCCGTAGGGCGTAATGTCATGGTGCCGGCCTTCCGCAAAAACGGCTTCCCAGACGCTCAACCCGTAATCGGCTGGGACGTTGATCTCATAACCGGCCTCACCGGTGAAAGAGACTCGGAAAAGCCGGCAAGGCACACCAGCGATATGCCCCTCCCGCACAGCCATGTGACCGAACGCCTCGTTCGACATATCGATGTCATCGATCAACGGGGCTACCACGTCCCGCGCCTTCGGTCCTTGAACGGCAATAACCGCCCACTGCTCGGTGATCGAAGTCAGCGAAACGGCGAGATCGCTAAACTCGGTCTGAAGGTAGTTTTCCATATGAGCAAGAACGCGCGGCGCACCGCCCGTGGTCGTCGTTACATGAAAGCGATCATCTGCCAGCCGCGCGACCACCCCATCGTCCATGATGTAGCCGTCCTCTTTCAGCATCAAACCATAACGGCAGCGGCCGGGCGCCAGTTTGAGCCAGCTATTCGTATAGATGCGATTGAGAAACGTCGCAGCATCGGGCCCGGCCACCTCGATCTTGCCCAGCGTACTGCCATCAAAAATGCCGACTGATTGCCGTACTGCCCGGCATTCTCGCTGAACGGCGTCGTGCATCGTCTCCCGGCTCTCCGGAAAATACCACGCCCGCTTCCATTGGCTCACATCCTCAAACACGGCGCCCTTGTCGGCGGCCCAGTCGTGCATCGGCGTCTTGCGCGCAGGGTCGAAAAGATCACCTCGCGCGGCGCCGGCGAACGCACCGAACGTCGTTGGCGTATAGGGCGGACGGAACGTCGTCGTGCCCACATCCGGCGGCGTCAACTCAAGCGCATTCGCAACGAGGCCGAGCGCATTCATGTTCGACGTTTTGCCCTGATCCGTGGCCATGCCGGTCGTCGTGTAGCGCTTCACATGCTCGATCGACTGGAACCCCTCTTGCACTGCGAGCCGGATATCCTTTGCCGTCACATCGTTCTGAAAATCGACGAACGCTTTGTCGCGTGCCCGCCCACCATTGGTCGGAAGGATACGCACCGCAGCAAAGCTCGTCCCGCAGGTCCCTTCAACCGTGGCAGCCTCACCCGCTGAGCCGCCACCAGTCTCATGCCCCTCTCTCAGACAATCACCAAGCACATAAGTACCGCGGCACGCTCCGGCGCTGCTCTCGCATTGAAATGCCCGGTCCGGCAGGAAAGCGTCGATACGTTCGTCGAATGTCAGCTTTGCGCGCGACTGCGAAACCAGGTGAACCACCGGCGTCCAGCCACCCGACATGCCAAGCGCATCGCAGGCTATTTCACGAGCATCTCCGACACCGCCGCTGGCGGTCATTGGCGCAACAGTCACGCTGCTGAGCGCCGTACGTCCATCAGTGTCGACGATCGTATGGTTATCGAGAATTTCGATACCTGCCTGCGTGGCCCGCTGGCGTTCCGAGCCGATATCGTCCCGGCGCCGATAATCGACGATGGTGACGAACAGCCCCGCCGCCTTTGCATCGACCGCCGCCTGGTAGGCCGAAGCACCGGTGGTCGCGATCACGATGTTGCGTCCGGGCGCGATACCATACCGGTTGATGTACAGGCGGATACTCTCGGCCAGCATGATGCCCGGCCGATCGTTGTTGGTGAACACCAGCGGACGTTCATGCGCTCCGCTCGCGACGATCACCCGACCTGCACGCACCTGCCAGAGCCGCTCGCGCGCAAGGCTCGCCGGCGGTGATGCCAGATGATCGGTCAACCGCTCGGCCAGCGCGATATGATTGTGGTTGAAGTAGGCAGCAACCGTCGTGCGCGGCAGCATCCGCACGTTGTCTCGCGTACCAAGCCGCGCGACGGCCTCCGCCACCCATGCCGCAGCGCTCTTGCCGTCGATCGTCGAGGTCAGGTCGTGCAGCAGCGAGCCGCCGAACTCCGCCTGCTCATCGGCTATGATGACCCGGCACGTATCATCCTCTGAGGCCGCCAGTGCCGCCGCCAGCCCGGCCGGCCCGGCGCCGGCCACAAGAACATCAGCGTGGCCATGCTGATGAATGTATTCGTCGGGATCGGGCTCAACAGGCGCATTGCCGAGCCCCGCCGCCCGCCGGATGAAAGGCTCGTAGACCCGCTTCCAGCCAACAGCAGGCCACATGAACGTCTTGTAGTAAAAGCCTGCAGACAACAGCGGTGAAACAAGATCATTGATCGCACCGAGATCGTAGGCAAGCGACGGCCAGTGGTTTTGGCTGCGCGCCACCAGGCCATCCAAGGCTTCCACGACGGTCGCCCGGTTGTTTGGCTCTCGCCGTCCGCTGCCACGATCGATGTCCAATAGCGCGTTCGGTTCTTCTGACCCGGCAGCAACAATACCGCGCGGCCGGTGATACTTGAACGACCGACCGACATGAACGATACCGTTGGCGAGTAGCGCTGACGCGACCGTATCGCCCTCGTAGGCCGGCACCTCGCGCCCGTTGAATCGCATGACGATCGGCTTGCTTCGGTCGATACGGCCACGGCCTGGCAGCCGGTTAGGTTGCGTCATGGCCGCTCTCCACCCGCATCTGCCATCACCCACACGACATCGCCCGCCGTCCCGTCGACGGAACCCGGTTGCGTCGTCACCTCGGCAGGATCTGGCCGCGCCTGGCCCATGCGATAGGTTACCTCAATGTCATCCGTCACGGTATTGCGCAGGGCATTGAACCAGCGCTGACAGCCGTGACTATGGTGCCAGAGTTCCGCCTGCAGGCCTTTGGTATTGGACCGGTAGAACAGAAAGGCCGCCCACTCTTCATCGTCGAGATCACCCGGCCGCTCGGGACGCCTGATATGCGCCTCACCGCCACAATGGAACTCGAGCTCTGGCCGCGTCCCGCAAAAAGGACAATCGATTAGAAGCATCAATACCTCCTTAGTGCGCGACGGCGGCCGCCGCTGCCTCATCAATGAGGCGTCCCGTTCGGAACCGGTCGAGCGAAAACGGCGCGGCAATCGGGTGCATCTCATCTTTTGCCATCGAGGCAGCGAATACATGCGCGGACCCCGGCGTCGCCTTGAAACCGCCCGTGCCCCACCCGCAGTTCACGTAAAGTCCACCGATCGGTGTTTTCGATAGGATTGGCGAGCGGTCATAGGTCGTATCCACGATACCGCCCCAGCTGCGCAGCATGCGCATGCGCCGGAACTGCGGAAACAGTTCGCAGATCGCCTCCAGGGTGTGGCTCTGAATATGCAGACCGCCCTGCTGTGAGTACGACACATACTGATCCGTGCCGGCGCCGATGACCAGTTCGCCCTTATCCGATTGGGAGATGTAGGCATGAATGGTGTTCGACATCACGACACAAGGAAACACCGGTTTCACCGGCTCAGACACCAGCGCTTGCAGCGGAAAACTCTCAAGCGGCATCGTCAGACCGGCCCGTTCCATGACCACCGACGTATGCCCCGCCGCCACGACGCCCACCTTGCGTGTCTCGATATAACCACGTGTTGTATCGAGGCCCGAGACATGCCCGTTGGCATCGCGATCGATGCGCATGACCTCGCAGTTTTGAATGATGTCGACGCCAAGCCGGTCGGCGGCCCGTGCATAACCCCACGCAACCGCATCATGACGCGCGACGCCGCCACGCCGTTGCAGCGCGCCCCCCATCACGGGATAGCGAATGTCCTTTGAAATGTTCAGCGGCGGGCAAAACGCCTTGCAATCCTCCGGGCCCAACCATTCGTTGTCGACACCATTCAGTCGGTTGGCATAGATGTGACGCGTGGCGCTTTGCACGTCGTGAACGTTATGGGCCAACATCAAGACACCGCGCTGCGAGTACATGACATTGTAGTTGAGCTCCTGAGCGAGGCTCTCCCACAGCTTGACGCTGTGCTCGTAGATGGCGGCGCTCTCGTCATAGAGATAATTCGACCGGATAATAGTTGTGTTCCGCCCCGTATTGCCGCCGCCGATCCAGCCCTTCTCGACGACGGCGATGTTCGTGAGACCATGTTCTTTGGCAAGATAGTACGCGGTACCAAGACCGTGCCCGCCACCACCGATGATCACGGCATCATAGGCGGTACGCGGCGCGCAATTGCGCCATTGGCGCGACCACGACTTGTTTGAGGCAAGCGCATTGCGCGCGAGTGTGAAGGCGGAAAATTTGGTCATACCCGTGCCGCTCGATAGCTGAGGCGTTCCGTCAAGAGAACGGTTTCTGCAATAGTTGCGCGACATACCTTCGCCGCGTCTTTATGCGCCGGCGCGGCGCCAGTGCTCACGCTCGCAACCTTTCGTTGGTTGGATCGAATGGCGATTCTCCGGCAACAACAGCCGGATACCGCCGCCCAAGGATCGAGATCTCGAGCCCTTGGCCCGGCTGAGCCAGATCCGGCCGCACCATGGCCAGTGCGATTGTCCGGCCAACCCGCCAGCCATAGCCTCCCGATGTCGCCCGCCCGACAAGTTCGCCGCCGGCGTATATGGCCTCATTGCCGCGCGGCTCGGCATCCTCGATGCCATCGACGAACAACGTGGCGAAGGCCCATTTGAAGCCGCTCGCCTGCCGGGCAAGCAGCGCCTCGCGTCCAACGAAATCTTCCTTGTCAAACCTCACAAAGCGGTCGAGACCGGATTCGAGGGCCGCATACTCGATCGACAACTCGCGCGGAATGACACGATATGATTTTTCGATCCGCATGGTATCCATCGCCCGGATACCGAACGGCTTGATGTCGAAATCGCCACCAGCTTCCATGAGGAGATCGAATATCGTCTCCTGCATGGCGATCGGATGGTGCAACTCCCACCCAAGTTCACCAACGAAACCGACCCGCAAAGCAAGCGCGCTCGCTTGGCCGACATTGATCTGCCGGCCCGTCAACCAGGGAAAAGCTTCGTTGGACAAGTCGGCACGCGTCAAACGGCTGAGCACATCGCGCGAACGCGGGCCGGCCAGCACCAACACACCCATCTCCTCGGTACAGGACTGCATTCTGACCGAGCCATCACTTGGCGCTAGTTTGCGCAGGACATCATGGTCATGACGCTCGAACGCCCCGGCCGACACCAGATAGAAAGTCTGCCGATCGACAGGAAAGACAGTGTACTCGGAGCGCACGCCACCATTGGCCGATAGCAGGTGGCACAGTCCGACGCGCCCGACACGCGGCAACTTGTTCGCGAACAGACTGCCGAGCCAGTCTGCGGCACCCGGGCCCGAAACCTTGCACTTGGCGAACGCCGTCATGTCGAGCATACCGACATTTTCGTGCACGTGGCGAACCTCGCGACCGACATGTTCGAAATAGTTCGACCGGCGAAACGACCACTTCTCTACGACGCGACCATCCGCAAGCGCCGGTGCATGGTTGTGATTGAGAAGAACATCGTCCTGGCCCACCTCGCAAGCCGGCACCTCGTAGTCTGCAGGCGCGAACCAGTTCGCCCGCTCCCAGCCGTAAACCGATCCGAAAACAGCACCGAGTTCTTTCAGGCGCCCATAACAGGGAGACTTCTTGAGCGGACGCCCAGCGGCGCGTTCTTCATCTGGATAGTGGGTCGTAAAGACGTTCGCGTAGGCCTCTTTGTTTTTCGCGAGAAGATAGCCCTGGCAAGCATAAGGCCCGAACCGGCGGGGATCGACGCCCATCATGTCGATCGTTGGCTCGCCACCAAGGATCCATTCGGCGAGCTGCCAGCCAGCGCCTCCAGCGGCTGTCACGCCGAAGGAATGTCCCTCGCTGAGCCAGAAATTCGGCAGATCCCATGCCGGCCCGACAAGGGGCGAGCCATCCGGCGTGTATGCGATCGCACCATTGTAGACCTTCTTTATGCCAACCTCGCCGAAGGCCGGCACGCGCTCGATGGCCGTCTCGATGTGTGGCCCGAGCCGCTCCAAATCCTCCTGAAAAAGCTCGTATTCACTGTCCGCGCTAGGCCCGTCGATATAGCAGCACGGCGCACCGGGCTCGTAAGGACCGAGGATCAGCCCCCCGTTTTCCTCGCGCATGTACCACGACGAGTCACTCTCTCGCAGCACGCCCATTTCAGGCAGCCCCTCGGCATGGCGCGCCTTGATCGCGGGATGAGGCTCGGTCACGATGTATTGATGCTCCACCGGGATGACCGGAATATCAAGCCCGACCATTTCCCCGGTCTGCCGCGCGAAGCTGCCGGTCGCTGAAACAACATGGTTGCAGAGAATTTCACCCTTGTCCGTCGAGACCGCCCATTTGTCGCCACGCCTGGTGATACTGCTGACCGTCGTATATCGGGAGATTTCGGCACCGCCGGCCCGCGCACCGATCGCGAACGCCTGCGTCAGATCAGCCGGCTGA
>CAZWCL010000136.1:0-8309 GCA_964632265.1 uncultured Hyphomicrobiaceae bacterium
GGCGAAAACCGAGAGGATCGACGGCGTGCCGGCGGCGACGGCGCCGGTGATGGTGCGAACCTGGTCGACCGTGTAGAGCGCGGTGATGTTGAGGACGACGCCATCGGCGGAGAGACGCTCGACGAGTGGCGCGAGGCTTTCGCCGTTCGTGTTGGTGACGGGGACCTTGACGTTGACGTTGGCCGCCCATGTTGCGATTTCGCGGGCCTGCGCTTCGATGGTCGGCAGATCGTCGGCGAATACTTCAAATGAGATCGGCTTGTCGGGGATGGCTTCCAGGATTTTCAGGGCATAGGCCTTGTAGTCTGTGACGCCGGCCGACTTCATCAGCGAGGGGTTCGTCGTGAAGCCCTTGATCAGCGGATTCTTCGCCTGCTGCTTCATGGTTTCAAGATCGGCGCCGTCAGCGAAGATTTTGATTTTCAGATCGGAAGCGTTCATCTCGGGGCTCTCTTTTCAGGGCATGGCGTCCGGCCCGCCGGCCGACCGCAGATGGGGTAATGTCGAGGCTGACGTAGCAGCTTCATGCGGACTCGCCAAGACAACCGCGGCAGCGCGGGAGCGTAGCTGCCGTCTTGATCGGCGCCTGGGTCGCCTGGGTCAGCGGAACCCGGCCGCCGGCAAGAGCGAGGCGATCAGGCGGCGTTCACATCAACGACGACGCGGCCCTTGACCTGGCCTTTCAGAATGTCGCGGCCCAGCGCCGGCAGGTCTTCGAGGCGCACCGTCTCGACCATCGCGTCGAGCTTGTCCATTGGCAGACCGGTGGCAATGCGCTTCCAGGCTTCAAGCCGTTTGTCGTAGGGTTGCATGACGGATTCGATACCCAGAAGATTGACGCCCCGGAGCAGGAAGGGGATCACGGTCGTCTCGAGCTTGCTGCCGCCGGCGAGGCCCACGGCTGCGACCGACGCGCCGTACTTCATCTGGGGCAGGATTGCGGCCAGCATCGCACCGCCGACAGCATCGATGCAGCCGGACCACTGTTCTTTGTCAAGCGGGCGGCCCGACGGCGTGGCCACTTCTTCGCGTGGGACGATGCGTGTCGCGCCCAGGCTTTTAAGGTAGTCCGCCTGAGCCGGACGGCCGGTGACCGCGGCGATCTCATGGCCAAGGTTGCCAAGGATGGCGGTTGCCACCGAACCCACTCCGCCAGCGGCGCCTGTCACCAGGACCTCACCATCGCCGGGTTTCAGCCCGTGGTTTTCGAGCGCGATGACAGACAGCATCGAGGTGAACCCCGCCGTGCCAACCGCCATCGCCTGGCGCGTCGTCAGACCGTCGGGCAATGGCACGAGCCAGTCAGCCTTGACGCGGGCCTTGGCGGCATAGCCGCCCCACCAGACCTCGCCGACGCGCCAGCCGGTCAAAATGACTTTGTCGCCCGGCGCATAGCGACTGTCGTCGGAGGCTTCGACGGTACCGGCGAAATCGATGCCCGGGACATGGGGAAAGTTCCGCACGAGGCCGCCGACGCCGTTGATGCACAGGCCGTCCTTGTAGTTAAGCGTCGAGTACTCGACCGCGACGGTGACGTCGCCATCGGCTGGCAGGCGGCTCTCATCAAGTTGCTGGACAGAGGCGGTGGCCTTGCCTTGATCATCCTGTTCAACGAGCAAAGCACGGAAGCTCATGGGGGCGATTCCTTGAGTGTTGAGGTTATATCCTGACCAAAACTAGGCGGTTTTCAATGCCAGGGGAAGTGGTGGCCGGCTGCCGGGATCGCGTTCGGTGGAGGCAGGTGGCAGGTGGCAGGTGGCAGGTGGCAGATTGGGTTACAGTCAATCGGATACATCATAGCGCGGGGGCCGGTGGCGATCGATTGGCAGCAAGCGCGGCAGTGAAAGCCCGGCGGGCGGTCGTGCGGTTGTGGTAGCCGGCAAGGGGTTCGGGTACAGTGAGGCCAAGCCGGGCAGCCCCTATCAGGCAGGTCGTCATGACGATGTCGGCGCCCGAGAAGGCGCCGCCCAACAAATAAGGACCGCTGCCGGCCTGGCTGTACCGGGTGGCGGCGGCGCGGATCATTTTGTCGAAATAGCCGCGGGCGGCCCGGGTCGCGACCGGCGCTTCACCGTATATGGCGGGCAGGCCCTCATGGCGGCGCAGCACGTAAAGGCTCGTTGCGTCGAGTTCCATCGAAGCGAACGAGAGCCATTCGAAGTAGCGCGCCCGTTCGAATGGACAGGCGGGGATCAGGCCGTGGCGGCCGGCGCCGTAACGTTCGGCCAGATACGTCACGATGGCCGGGCTTTCCGTGAGGATGAAACCCTCGTCATCAAGCGCCGGAATTTTCTGGCGCGGGTCCATGGCGGTATAGGAATCCGTTGTGGTCTGACCGCTGCGTGATTCCACTGGTTCGGTACGGTAAGGCAGGTCGAGTTCGTGAAGCGCCCAATGCACGCGAAGAGCACGCAGCGAGACAATGCCGTACACGATGCGACGGTCCGCCGCTTCGGTCGTGCGAGCGCTCCGCACCGATCTCAACTATTCCGCCGCAAATGGCTGGGAACTCATGTCTACGGGGTCGCCATCGACGCGCACTTCACCGGCCACATTGTCGACGGTGACATAGTGGTCGTAGAGCGTGAGGGTCGGGCGCGCGCCGAAAAGTTCCTCGATCCAGCCCCACCAGTCGTCGTTGAACCACGCCTCGGCGGCCTCTCGCGACGTAAAAGTGTAGATGCCGCCGCCGCAATCTTCTCCATTAAGATACTGTTTCGATACGAGGCCTTCGACCTCGCGATACAGCGGCGCCGATTGGAGCCCGCGTGCGATTGCGCCATCGCGGTCGGGCTTTTGCGCGCTACGAGGAATTTGAACCACGGCAATGATCATCTGCGTCCTCTCTTCGGCGATGTCGTGCGGCTTCAGTCTGACACTGAGCCAGCGCCGGGACAACGCAAATCAGGCAAGCTGATTTTGAAAGTTGTCTCACGGTTGGGCGAGGCGTCCGACACAGTCGTGGATCGCCTGCCGCCACGATGGCAGGCGGATGTTGAAGGTGCGCGCGAGGGCGCTGGTCTGAAGCGTTGCGTTCACCGGGCGAGGGGCTTGTTGGGCGGTGGGCGTCCTGATGCTCTCGCTGACCACGGGGGGCGGTGAGGGCCGGCCGACGTCGGCGGCCAACGTTGCGCGGGCGATATCGCACCAACGCGCCTCGCCGTCGTCCGCGATGTGATACGTGCCCCACACCGATGCGCTGTCGTCAGGTGAAGCTGATTGCGGCCCGGCGGTTACCGATCGTGCGATGTCGAGGATCGCGGCGGCTAGGTTGGGCGCATACGTCGGGGAGCCGCGCTGAAGTGCATCGACCTCAATATGCCTTGCCGTCCGGGCCCGCGCGTAAAGGTTGGTGACGAAGTTGGCGCTGAAGGGACTGTAGATCCATCCGGTGCGAAGGATGATGTGACGTGGGTTCGCGGCTGCGACTGCATGCTCGCCAGCGAGCTTCGAGCGACCATACGCATTGAGTGGTGACGGCTTGTCGCTCTCGCAATAGGGGCGGGACTGGTGACCGTCGAAGACATAAACGGTCGACAGGTGGATGATCGGTACGCCGCGCCGCGCGGCCTGAGCGGCGAGTGCGCCGGGGCCCTCGGCGTTGCGACGGAACGCCAGGGCGGGCTCGCGCTCGGCGCCGTCGACATCGGTATAGGCGGCCGTGCTGATGATGATGTCCGGTCCAGTGCCAAGCAGCGTGCGCCCGACAGCGGGGCGGTCCGATAAATCGAGTGCGGTTCTGCCGACGGCGTATGATGTCACATCGGGGCGCCGGACAGCGGCCTCACTCAGGGCGAGAGCGATCTGGCCATGCCAGCCGGCAACAAGTATGCGCATCAGTTCTTTGGGTCCGGGTGGCGCTTGCGCAGGAGCAATTTCTGCTGACCTTCCATCACCAGTACGCCCTCGTGGTTGTGGACCGTCGAACGGAGCACCATGACACCGGTCGTGCGGCCTGGCTCGAGCGCGGTGATCGTCAGGCGGGGATATAGCGTGTCATCTGCATAAACGGGTGCGAGGAAGCGCGAGGACTGCTCGATGAAGGCGATCATGGCGTCACCGAGCTTGTGGGGCAGCTGACCTGCGCCGGGACAAGTCTGGATGGCGACCTGGAAACCGTGCGCCAGCAAATCGCGATGACCGCGGCGGCGACAGTATTCACGGTCGTAGTGGATGGGATGGTTGTCGCCGCTTGCTGCCTGAAAGACCTGAAAATTTGCGTCGGTCATGGTCCTTGAGGGGATCGGGAAGGTGTCGCCCACGGCAAAATCCTCAAAATAATGAGCCTCGAAAAGGTCATGATCGTCAGGATTGAAGGCGGTATCGACTTGGGTCATCGGGTCACTTTCCTCAGCTTAGGCGATAAAGACGACTGGCTGCATTTTGCGCGGTTTTTCCGGCAATGGAAATCTCGCCAAGTGCGCGCCTAGTGGCGACGTTATGGCAACGGCTGGCGAGAGGATGCTTCTGCGAACGAATCGCAAAATGTCACGGTTCGGCCAACACCTGAAGTGCCGGACGCGCTAAATTACGGATGGCCGGGTCAGGCTGTTCCGGGGGCAGTGCGGCCAGGGCCGCCGCGGCGGGTCACCGTTGATGATCCGAGCGCAGCAGTTGCCCGCTTCATCCTAGCGGGACGCCGTATGGCGGGCGGAAGATCCGGGTCAGTCGAGCGCTGCCGGAAAGCCTGCCGGGGCATCGTGCCGGCGTCGCTCAGGCCCCAGATCAAGCCCATGATGATGAAGAAATGGCGCCAATGATCGGAATCGATCACGACTCCTTCCACAATCAGACCCGCCATCGCGGCGGCCAATACGACGAAGGGGCCCTGAAGCGCGTCAATGCGCAGCGCGCCACGCAACGCGAGCAGGAAGGTCAACAATACCGACGCGATGTAACAGAGGCCGGTTATCCAACCGCCGTAGTGAAACATCGTGAGATAGACATTGTGCACCTCTTCATGATGATGACGCTCGCGGAAGACATGCGTACCCAGGCCGAAGGGATGCTCAAGAATAAGCTGGATGGCTTTCATCTGTCCGCCGAAGCGGCCTTCGGGGCCGATGTCATAGCCTTGTGTGAGGCTTGCACGCTCCCGCATTAGATCGCTGACCTGAGGTATCTGGAGGACGGTTGCGATCGTGAGTGCGAGCGTTGCGCAACCGACAATCGCATAAAGGCAGAGGCGGACATGATCCGACCGGCGCCGGGTCCGGGTCAGGCCAATGAAGACGAGCACGGCGAGCGATACGGCGAGGGAGATCCAGGCGCCGCGTGAAAAAGTGATCAGCATCGCCGGCGCCATTGCCAGCAACACGAACGCGGGAAGACGGGCGCGGTGCAGGGGACGACGCAGAACAAGCCACGTCAGATAGACCATCGCGGGCGCCAACGCGGCGCCGAAGACGTTAGGGTCCTTGAACGAGCCGCGAGCGCGGCCATAATTTGTGAAGAGGTCGTAAGCTCCGGGCAGCAAATCGAAGTAGCCGATGTAGGCCAACAGACAGGCGATGGTGACGGCAGCCGTGTAGGTCGACAGGACAAGGCGGGCGCGGGGAATGGGATCGGCTGCCACGAAAGCTGCGATTGCGGCGGCGCCGAACACCAGAAACAATGTCACTACCTGATGAATCAAGGCACCGGTGAAGTCGATCGAGCGCGCAAGTGCCAGGAAAGAGAATGCGACTATGACAAGCCAAAGCGACAGGTTCAGCTTGGCGGCGGGGCCAACGCGTCCGGCGCCGAGCAGGACCATGACAAAGATAAAACCTGCCAGCAGCACATCAACCGGAGCCGGCTCGCTAAAGACGATGGCGCTCGACAGCATGGCGGTGGCGAGGATCGTCGCGAGAAATCCGTCGCGGGGTATTACGAGCCCCTGGCGTAGAGCGCTTTGCATGTGACCTCTTGAAACCCGACCACCGAATGATGGCGCTCAGTAAGCGTTCTTGCCGCCGATGAGTGAAAACGGTGTCAGTGCTACGATGTAGAGGTCGAGCAATACCGACCAATGGTTTATGTAGTGCATGTCGTGGGCGACGCGCTGCTCGATCTTTTCGAGAGTGTCCGTCTCACCCCGCCAGCCGTTGATCTGGGCCCAGCCGGTGATACCCGGCTTGACCTTGTGGCGTGCGAAGTAACTGCGCACCGCATCGTGATAAAGGTCGTCGCCGGCCTTGGCCTGCAGGGCGTGCGGGCGTGGACCGACAATCGACATCTCGCCCTTAAAAACGTTAAAGAGTTGCGGGAGTTCATCGAGGCTCGTCTTGCGAATGATCCGTCCGACACGGGTGACACGCGGATCGTCCTTGGTGACGAGCTTGGCCGCGGCTGCATCCGACATGTCGGTAAACATCGATCGAAACTTGTAGACCTCGATAAGTTCGTTGTTGAAGCCGAAACGCTGTTGGCGAAAAAGGACCGGCCCGCGGCTTTCCAGGCGTACGGCGATGGCAACGATTGCCATTACGGGCGCTGCGATGATCATCAGGGCGGCGGCCAACAGCCGGTCCTCGATGTTCTTGATCATCCGGTCGCGGTCGGAAAGCGGGCGATCGAGGAGGGGTAGCATCGGCACCTTGCCGATGTAGCTGTAGGCCTTGCGGTCAAAGAGCAGCTTCGAGGTATGCGCCGAAATGCGGATATCCACGGGCAGCGACATCAGTTGACGCGCAATCTCGACGAGACGCTCCTCGGCCGCCGTTGGGACGTTAACAATCAAGAGTTCAACGCCAGCCTCGCGGCAAAATGTTTCGAGTTCGTCGAATGAACCAAGCCGCGCCAGGGCCGTATCGTGCTCGCTGGCACCATCACGCGGACAGATGCGATCATCGAAAACGCCAAGTATCTGAAGGTGTTCGCGTTCGCTGCCGAGGAGGTCGATCAGCGTCGAGGCGTCTTCCCCGCCACCAACGATAACGGCGCGGCGGCGCAAACGTCCGGCGGCTGCAAGACGGTTGGCCAGGCGGCCGGCGGCAAGACGGGCGATGCTGATGGAGACGATGGTGAAAGCCGACCAGGTAACCAGCAGTGCGGGACTGACCAGCGCGATGCCTGTGATGTAAAAGAAACCGGTGATGACGAGCAGCGCAGTCGCAATGGCGCTGGCCGTTTTGCCCATCTGCGCGGCGGGACGGCGTAGTGCGGAAACGGAATAGGCCCAGTTCGCACCCAGCATTGCGACGATGAACCAAGGGCCTGCGAGGAGCAACGGCCAGACGGCGGCGGCATGTTCTGAGGGCGAAATGAAGGACCAGGCGGCAAGCCCGGAGCAAATGATCAGGATGACGTCAACGACAATAATGCCGAATAGCAACATCGGACGGCGGACGTTGCCCAAACGATCACAGTAAAGCGTTTCGAAGAGTTGCAGTGCGAGATTGTCGGCGCCCCTCGCGTTGCCGTTTCCAGCCCCTGCCCCACGCCAAGCTGCCGATCCGGCCAAATCCAGCGTATTGGTGGTCTGTGATGTCATCTAGCGCGTCCATTTTGGAATTTGCGGTGCACACGGATAGTGCACGAGGCGCGCCACTCTTAGGTTCGCACGTGCTGTCAGGGCGTAAACGGCGGCCGTTGTTTGACCGAATGGTTAGCTAGGCATTAACGGTGGGCCTCCGGCCAGCAGACACGGGCTCGTGGCGGGGATGTTTTCGGAAACCGCCCAGTGGGCGAGCCGGGTAGAGCGCGGCTGGCGAGCGCCAAGGGTCAAACCGTACAAAACGGCTGTTTCATATGAGGACATCATCGCGCCGAGCGGAAACGTCCGGGACAGCAACCAACGTCTCGTCCGCCCCCCTGCCACACACGCATGTGATGCCTCTGGGGAGATGCCATAGGCGGCGTTGACCGTCATCCGGCAGACAGCCTAGGCTTCGCAGCGATCATGACATGGGCAAAACTGGAGGACATCCGCGTGGCCAACCGTATTACTGGCAAATCTGCATTTCTGGCCGTCTTGAAGGATGAAGGCGTCACTCACTTGTTCGGCAACCCCGGGACGACCGAACTGCCGGTCATGGACGCGCTGAGAGACCATCCGGACATGAAGTATGTGATGGCCATGCAGGAAGCGCTGGTCGTTGCGATGGCGGACGGCTACGCGCGCGCGTCGGGTGAACTGGTAGCCTGCAACGTCCATGTCGCGCCCGGTCTTGGTAATGCGATGGGCTCGTTGTTCAACGCCAAGTTCACTGGGACACCGATGATCCTGACGGCCGGACAGCAGGAGCTTGGCCACGGGCTGACCGAGCCGCTGCTCTATGACCCGTTGGTGCCTATCGCCGAGCCGATGGTGAAATGGGCAGTCGAGG
>CAZWCL010000137.1:0-8270 GCA_964632265.1 uncultured Hyphomicrobiaceae bacterium
TCGATGCGCCGATCGTGGTTGAGGACGCCGGCGAGGCAGAAAGCTTATCCCAACCGGCAAGATCTGCCTGAGGGTCGTCAAGGCTGATGGGTTGCGCAGCGGATCAAAGCGCGCATGATGCGGGCGACGTAAACTTCCAAGGGCGCACTGTGATGCAAGATGTGATGACCTCTGCCAACACCCTGCCGCGCGATGCGACGCGAGCGATGCTCGCGGGGCGCGTATGGCGACCCGATGCCGAGGGGCCGGCGATTGTTGCGGTACGGGATGACAAGCTCGTTGACATCACGTCGATGGCCGCGACGATGTCGGCGCTGGCGGACCGGGCGGATGCCGCATCGCTGATTGGAGAGGCGGCTGGCATGGTCGTCGGCAGCCTGGAGGAAATTCTTGCGAACACGCCTGAGGCGTCGCGCGATGTCTCGAAACCGTGGCTGCTGGCGCCAGTTGATCTGCAGGCGGTCAAAGCTGCGGGGGTTACGTTTCCGCGCTCCATGCTGGAACGAGTGATCGAGGAGCAGGCAAAGGGTGCGCCGGAGAAGGCTGACGCGATCCGCAATGAAATCGCCGACCGGCTCGGCGGAGATTTGCGCCGCCTCAAACCGGGGTCTTTGGAAGCGCTGGCCCTGAAGGACACGCTCATCGCCCAAGGAGCCTGGTCGCAGTATCTCGAAGTGGGGATCGGTGTCGACGCCGGGATCTTCACCAAGGCGCAGCCGATGTCGGCGGTCGGTCATGGCATGGAAGCGGGATTGCATCCGCGCTCGACGTGGAACAATCCAGAGCCCGAGGTTGTGCTGATGGTCGCTTCAGATGGCCGGATCGTTGGCGCGACGCTTGGCAACGATGTCAATTTGCGCGACTTCGAAGGGCGATCGGCGTTGTTGCTTTCGAAGGCGAAGGACAACAACGCGTCGGCGGCCGTCGGGCCGTTTATCCGCTTTTTCGATGATGAGTTCACCCTGGATACGGTACGCCACCTCAATGTCGACCTTATGGTGACCGGGGATGACGGGTTTGAGATGGCGGGCCATTCTTCGATGTCGGAGATCGCGCGCGATCCGTCTGAATTGGTCGAGGCGCTGATTGGCAGTATTCACCAGTATCCGGACGGCGCCGTACTTTATCTGGGCACAATGTTCGCGCCGACCAAGGATCGAGGTGAAACCGGCATGGGGTTCACCCATAAGGTGGGTGATCTCGTGACAGTTTCGACACCGTCACTGGGGTCGCTGACAAACCGGATGGTGCATTCGAACCAGGCGCCGCCGTGGACCTTCGGGGCCCGCGCATTGATGAGCAACCTCGCGAAACGTGGCGTCTTGGCGTAGATTGTTGAACTTGCGGTCGCATCGTCTGCGAGAGTCCGGGGCATTTACAACCGGTGCGGCAGGGATGGCCAAGGATAACCAGGGACGCTACTCGAACAAAACGAACAGGTGCAAGATGGTATTGATCACTCCGCATACCAAAGCCCATGACGGTCTCGCTGAAATGGCATCGCGTTATGTCGAGGTTGGCGAATTGCCATGGCAGCCGACGCGGTGGCCGGGGGTCGAGATCAAGATCCTTATGGAGGACGAAGAGACGGGCATGATGACCTCGCTAACGCGGCTCGCGCCTGGTGCCGAATTGCCCGACCATGTCCATGTCGGCATCGAGCAGAGTTACGTCATCGAGGGTTCGCTCATCGACAGTCAAGGCGCGTGTACGGCCGGAAATTTCGTCTGGCGTCCGGCGGGCAGCCGGCATTCTGCGCATGCGCCGGATGGGGCGGTTGTTCTCGGGTTTTTCATGAAACCCAACAAGTTCTTCGACACAGAGGGCTGACGGTAGAAAGACATGCTTCAGGTGACACATGCGATCGCGATCGACGAAGGTGAACTCGTCGAGAACTTCGTGCGTGCGTCAGGACCCGGCGGACAAAACGTCAACAATGTGGCCACGGCGGTCGAGCTCAGGTTTCATGTCGATCGGTCCGAGACATTGCCGGGGGCCGTCAAGGTGCGCCTGAAGCGTGCCGCGGGGCGTCGGTTGAGCCAGGATGGATGGCTGGTCATTCGTGCCGAACGGTTTCGCAGCCAGGAGCGCAACCGGGCTGATGCGCGTCAGCGGCTCGCGGCGTTGATCGCAGAGGCAGCGCGGCCGCCTCGGCGGCGGATCAAGACGCGGCCGACGCTGGCATCGAAACGACGCCGCATTGAAGCGAAGAAGCGGCGAGGCGACATCAAGCGCACGCGTTCCGGCAAACCGTCACTCGAATGAACCCATTCCGGCTTAACCGAAATGGGTTTAAGAATAGCCTTAGGTTTTTCGGGTGTCGGGCTGTTCGAACGACGGGGCCGAGCATTTCTTTGTTCGGGCAAATGCTATTTCAATTGCTGGTCCTGAGGTGCAAGCCGCTTCTTGTGAATGGGACAGAACCCATGATCGTTCGCTTTATTATTTTGTTCGTGCTGTCTTTGTCCGCCGCGCTTGGCGATGCGCTCGCGGCGGGTTGTCCGGCTCCGCTTGCGGACGCCAGACGCCTTGTGATGGTGACGGCGCCGCATATGAACCAGGAGCGCGTGAGCGTGCGTCTCTTTGTTCGCCGATCTGTAGGTGCCTCTTGGCGCGCGATCGGGCGTGCGCGCAAAGCAGTTATAGGTCGGGCAGGTATGGGCTGGGGGCACACGTTTGGTGACTATCGGCGCGGCGGTGAGAAGCTCAAGCGGGAAGGGGACAAGCGGACGCCGGCGGGCTTTTTCCGGATCGGTGCGAGCTTCGGGTTCGAGGCTTCGCCGCGGCCGGGCCATGTTGTGCTGCGCGCCGACGAGACGATCTGTGTCGATGACGTGCGCTCCTCTGCCTATAATACAATCCAGCCGCGATCCGTGATCGGGCCGGAGGTGCATGGCGAGAACATGAGAAAGTACGCGATCTATCGTCATGGGTTGTTTATCGATTACCCATCCAGTCGCAAGGCTAAGGCTGGGTCGTGCATCTTTCTGCATCTGAAACCAAAGTCCGGACGGGGCACGCTTGGCTGTGTTGCCATGACGGAGATGACGTTGCTTGGTGTCCAGAGTTTTGCTGAGCCGGGAGCGGTACTGGGCGTTTTGCCGGAGAGTGCGGTCGGCCGGTTTGCCGGTTGTCTGCCGAAGTTCTGAATTTCAACCGCTGAGAAAGGGTGCACTAGATGGCTGAACGTGGATCTGACCGCAACGCCGATCCAACGGCCAATCAGGCCGCGAGAGGCGAACGCTTCAAGGCGCTGCATCAACAGACGGAACTGTTCGTTATGCCCAATCCGTGGGATCGTGGTTCCGCGCGGATGCTTGAGGCGGCCGGCTTCAAAGCCCTGGCGACGACCAGTGCCGGTTTCGCATTCTCGATGGGCTGTGGCGACGGCGGGGTTACGCTTGATGAGAAGCTTGACCACTGCCGTGACATCTGTGCTGCTACGGATCTGCCGGTCAGTGCAGACATGGAGGATTGTTTCGCCGAGGCGCCGGAGGGCGTCGCGGAAACGGTGCAGCGGGCGGCCGAGATGGGGCTGGTCGGGTGTTCCGTCGAAGATTTTGCCCGAGAGGGAAGCGCGCGCCTCTACGATTTCAACTTATCGGTCGAGCGGGTGGCGGCAGCGGTTGAGGCTGCGCGGTCATTGCCGTTCCCCTTTACGATCACGGCGCGGGCAGAGGGGCTGTTGCGCGGTCTCGGGGACATGGATGATACGCTCAAGCGTCTTGCGGCAATGGAGGCGGTGGGAGCTGACTGCCTCTATGCGCCGGGTCTCAAGTCCATGGAAGACGTCAATGCTGTCCTCGGACACGTTTCAAAACCGGTGAATGTTCTCGCGCGGGCGGAATTAAACCTCGCGGATCTGGCGCAGGTCGGGGCACGGCGCGTGAGCCTTGGTGGTGCGCTCTACCTGGCGGCGATTAGCGGGTTTCAGCGTGCGCTTGATGAAATGGTCGAAGACGGCACTTTCACGACGTTGGCTGGCAATGTGCGCGGCCGCAACGCCGTCGCGTCGTTTGTCAAGTAACCGCGATTGAACACCGGGGTGCTTGACAGCACCACGGTGTTCCAGCGCTCGCGGCCTGCAATGAGATCAGTCATCTTCACGCCAGCGTGGAAGCTGCTCGGCCTCTTCTTCGGTCATGTCGATCGTCAGCTTGTCTCCGTTCATGGAGATCTGGCTGAGTTCAATGAGGACCTCGGCTTCGCCGATCCCGAGAAATCCGCCAATGTCGGCTGAGATGGCAGCGACCCGGCCGTCAGGGCCGATAAGCACGTCCTCGACGTCGCCGATCGATTCGCCCTCGGCGTTATAGAGATCCATATCCTCAAGATCGTCGACTGTGACGTTAAACGGTTTAACCATCACGTTTTCGAATGTCGTGAATTTCGAAACCGCAGCTTTGTCGGCTGCGTCCTTCTTAGCTGTATCGGAGGCGCCGGCGGCTTTGTTGGCCGCGTTCGGGTCGGCGTCCTGCGCCATCGCGGGTGCACACAGAACGACTGCGGCGAAAGCTGTTGCGGCAGTGCGGGAGAGCATGGTCATGATGATCCTCATTTGATTTTTTATTGACAGTTTGCAAACGCCGGTTCGACCGCTAGGTTCCAATTCCAGGTATACAAGAGCGGGGCGAAATCTGGACAGCCACCGCCGGTCAAGCGTTGCCACACCTTCCCTAATTGATCGGAGTTTTGCCACATGGCTGGTCGCCTCGAAGGAAAAACGGCTTTCTGCACCGCCTCCGGCGCGGGTATTGGCCGAGCTACAGCAATTGCTTTCGCGAAGGAGGGGGCCCGCGTCATCGCCTCCGATGTCGATATGTCAAGCCTCCGCGATCTGGGTGACCACGGTATTGCGGAGACGCACATCGTCAATGTGTTGGAGCTTGCGGCGGTAGAGCGTACGGCAAAGGAAATCGGTGCGGTCGATATTCTTTTCAACGCCGCCGGCTTCGTCCATCACGGTACGGTCCTCGAATGCGACGATGAGGCTTGGGATTTCTCTTTCGACCTCAACGTGAAGTCGATGCATCGCACGATCAAAACGTTCCTGCCGGGCATGCTTGAGAACGGCGGGGGTTCCATCGTCAATATTGCTTCGGTTTCCGGGTCGGTGCTCGGTGTGCCCAACCGCTATGCGTACGGCGCCACGAAGGCTGCGGTGATCGGTCTGACCAAGGCCGTGGCGGCCGACTACATCCGGCAAGGGGTGAGGTGCAATGCAATCTGTCCCGGCACGATCCAGTCACCATCTCTCGACCAGAGGATCGAGGCGCAAGCGGCGCGGGATGGAAAGGACGAGGGGGACGTGCGGCAGGCATTTGTCGACCGCCAGCCGATGGGTCGTCTAGGGACGGCGGAAGAAGTGGCCATGGCGGCGGTTTACCTCGCGTCCGATGAAAGCGCCTTTACAACCGGTACGACTGCGATGATCGATGGCGGGTTCGCGCTTTGATGCAACCATCCGCGGCGGCTGGTCTCGGTTGGCGCGCTGAATGGGTTAGTGCCGGCGACAGCCGAGGCGTCTGACTGGGATGGCCGTTGCGGTAACCGAGTGGAGAAGGCCTGGTGACTGCCTGATCGGGAGCTTGTGCATATGATTAAGTTTGAGGGTGCTCCGTAAAAAGCAAAATTTATAATCCAGCGTGATTTTTCCTTTAATTTTTCGTATTTATTTCAAACTGACCATTGGGTTATTAATTCAGTAACGACTTGTCATAGTATGAAGCGGTGTCTGATGTTGCATTCAGCATGAAAATTAGGGATGCGAGACAACTTCTGGAAAATGATGTGATGTGCGGCGCTACCTTGGATTGTATTGGGGAACGTCGTGCCAAAAGTTGGGTTCTGGAAAGCCATCGTGGAATTTTTCTATGCGTCGCGGTTCATGGGGATGCGGTTCTCGATGCTCATGGCGGTGTTTGCGGCGGCGTTGATTGCAATGCTCTGGCTGGCGATCGTGTTGCAGGTCGATGCCGAGCGCCGTTCCATGAACAGCGCACTCGCCCAGCAAACCAAAAACCTCGCGCTCGTCTTCCGCTCCAGTGTCAACCGCACAGCCAGCGAAATGGATCGCGTTTTGCGGTATCTCAGAGCGTCCTACGTTCGGGCAGGTTTCAAGGTGGATTGGCCGAAACTTGTACAGGCGGAATTCACGGCCAATAAGCGTACCGTACAAATTGCCGTTATCGGGAAAGACGGCATGATGATCACCAGTTCCAAAATGCTTTATCCGGACCGGCCCATCGACCTCAGCTTTCGGGAGCATTACAAGATTCACGCGCGCAATCAGGTCGACCAGCTTTATATAAGTGAGCCGCTGGTTGGAAAAGCGTCAGGGAAATGGTCAGTGCAGTTCGCGCGTCCGTTTTTCGCAGCCGATGGATCATTCAATGGCGTCATCGTCGTTTCGCTCGATCCGAATTTCCTGACACGGGATTATGCGTCAGTCGATCTTGGCACCTTCGGGGGCGTGGCCGTGCTCGGCGACGATAATGTCTTTCGGGCGGTCTCGGGCCGGTATGCAAAGCTTCTGGGTAAAAAGACGTCGGCTCTCGGGGCGCAAGACATTGTCCTTCCGAAGGCCGGCAATGGCGCTACGTTTTTCATGTCCGATGCCAAGCGGCCGATGCTCACGTCGACCCAGGCGAGTGCCGACTTTCCGTTCTCCGTGATCGTGACGCGCGACGGCGCGCGACAGTTCGAGGCCTGGACGGTTAAGCGCAACCGCTATTTTCAGGGCGGGACGTTCCTGACGGGGCTGATTATATTCGCGGTCGTCGTCGGTATCGTCTGGCGCCAACGCTATGAAAGGCAGCTGCTTCACCTCGCACGCCATGACAGTCTGACGGGGCTGCTCAACCGGATGGATTTCGTGCAACAGGTCAGGCGTCTGCTTTGTGACCACACTGCGAACAGGGGCTTTAATGTCCTTATGGTCGACCTCGATCACTTCAAGGGGGTGAATGATACCTATGGCCATCCCGTTGCCGATGAAGTGCTGGTCGAGGTCGCGCGGCGTCTTAGGCGCGCCACTCGCAGCAAGGATATTGTTGCCAGACTTGGTGGCGATGAGTTCGCGGTCATCCAGCGCAGCAACGAGGGTCGTCGCGCCGGTGAAGCATTGGCGGCGCGGATCTGTGACGTTCTTGCCAAGCCTTATGAAGTTGATGGCAAGCTTATCGAGACGGGCGGCAGCATCGGACTCATTCTCGATGCTTCGAGTTTCGGCAACGAAGAAGAGATCATGCACGCAGTCGATCTTGCGCTTTATGCAGCGAAACGCGATGGGCGTGGTATTTACCGTGTCTTCACGTCGAGCATGAACGATGAAGCGCGCCAGCGTGCCGAGATTGAAATCGGCTTGCGCCAGGCGCTCAATGAAGAGCAGCTCGAAGTGCATTATCAGCCGATCGTGTCGGCTGAGAGTGGGGAGGCGCGATGTGTCGAGGCACTCATACGCTGGCGCCATCCGACAAAAGGAATGATCCCGCCGGGTATATTCATACCGGTCGCTGAACAAACGGGACTCGTCAACCGTATCGGCAAATGGGTGCTGAAGCGGGCTTGCTCGGATATCGCGCAAAACTTCGATCACCTGATGTTGGCGGTCAACATTTCAGCGGTCGAGTTCAGGGACACTGATGTTGCAAATAGCGTGCGTGAGGCGCTGGCTGCTTCAGGGCTGGCCGGCGAGCGACTGAAGGTCGAGATTACGGAATCACTCCTGTTGCGGCAGGATGCAGCGACCTGCGAGCAGCTCGAACACATTCGCGAACTTGGCGTTTCGATATCGATGGATGATTTCGGCACCGGCTATTCATCACTCAGCTACCTTCACAAGTATCCGATCGACCAGATCAAGATCGACCGCTCGTTTATTCGCGAGGTGGCTGATTGCGACCGGGCGGCGGAGATCGTGCGTGCGATTGTCGCCATGGCGAAGTGCATGGATATCGCGACGGTCGCCGAAGGAATAGAAACTTCCGACCAACATGACATTGTCGCCGGGACCGGGTGCGACCTGGAACAAGGCTATTACTTCGGCCGACCGACGCCGCTTGATGAGCTGAAAGAGGCCGTGCGGCACTGTGCGAGTAAAGGTTCGACGGGCGGCGCCGAGACCGGCGGAGAGGTTGAACTTGCCTCGGCGTAGGCGTGGATCCGGCTCTGACTGGTTTGTTTTCGGCGACGTCGCACGGGCCGGAGCCGTCAGGCACGGCACGACCAGGTTTGGTCGTGAACCGCACTGACGGCCGCATCCGAGACCA
>CAZWCL010000138.1:0-8219 GCA_964632265.1 uncultured Hyphomicrobiaceae bacterium
CCGGGCAGGTCGGATTATCACGGAGCTTCTCGAGACCGGCGCCGCGCAGGTCACCGTCTTCGAAGTAGTAGTGAAGGTCACCAGCGAAAATGCCAGGGCCACCCTGCATGTAGTGCCACATGGTCTCCCAGCGCTCGTGTGACGGCGAGTGAGGCGCCGTCATACCGGCCATCAGAGTACCGGCGAGCTTGCCGCCATGTACATCCGGGCGATGCAGTGCGCTCTCAGGTGTTGGGTCGCCGGTACTGAGGTCTTCGGCATGAAGCGCGGACTGCAGACCGATCAGTGCACGGAACCGCCCACCGTGACGCAAGGCGAGATGCAGCACGGCCCGGCCGCCAATTGAACAACCCATCACGACGGGACGATCCAGTTGCATTGCCTGGCAAACGGCGATGACGGTCGCCAGATAGTGATCCGTCGTCAATCGGTACACTTCGCGTTCGAACCCGGCCGGCGGCGATGACTTGCCATGCCATGGTAAGTCGAAGGCGATAACGCGGAAGCGCTCCGTGATGGCCTTATCGTTCAACATGTGACGGAATTGCCGCCCGTCACTGCCGGCGGTGTGCAGGCACACGAGCGGGATGCCAGCGGCCGGTCCCGCCTCTTCCACGTAAATACGATGGGCCCGGCCCTCGAGCCCCATACGGAGGTAACGCCCCGTGACCGGCTCGAACTCCGCCGCCTTCGGAGGCGACGGTGGATCGCCTTGCGGCCAACTCGAAAACAGCCGCTCAAGAAGGTACATATGGTGCTGAAATTTCAGCATATCGCCGGTAACGGCCAGATTGCGCGTGCGGCGCATGGTAGAGAGCGTCTGAAAACCGGGCGCTGGCTCGGCCTTGGCAAGCTCCGCCCAGGCTTCAGGTGTTGCGCGCAGTGTGAAATCCGCGGTTGGGGCCACGATCGCTTCCTGCAGCTTGACACCCGCTTCGTCGATCGCCAGCAACGCCGTTGCATCGCCAGACTCGATGCGCACCGTCAAGGGACCGAACGTCAGGTGATGATGCAGATTTTCGTCTGCCTTTGCACGTTCGACGACGTAGGCAAACATTCCTTGTCACTCCGATCTTTTGCAGCGCACACGCTTCTCGGCATTCATATCGATCTGACTAGATATACATGTCGAGCTGATTATAGTTTTTAAGCATCGTCCCGCGTGTTTGCTCGGACCAGCGAGCCCTTTCTTCCTCGCCCGCCAGCGGCTGATAGACGTAGCGCGGCTCGTTGCCATACTTTTGCTGGCGCGCGTCAACGCCCAACTGAATGATCCGGCAGCGATCATTGATACGATCCTCGAGGTAGGTATCCGGCTCACCCGTCAGCTTCGTGGTTGCGACGTTGAGGACGCGGCGGCGCGGGAAAAAGCCGGCGTTCAAGGTGACGCGCCGGTTCCGCGAGGTGTTGGCGAAAGACCCGTGGACGCATTGACGGTTCAGCACCATCGTATCACCCGGATCGCACACCAGCGGCACGACGCCTTCAATGCGCTCCGATCCGCTTTCGGCGACCATCTTCTTGATATCGGCGCGGCCGAGCTTATGGCTGCCTGGCAGCATCCACACGCAGTTTGCCGGCGTGCTCGCGTAGAGCTGCGTCATGAAGTTGAAGCCATGAGCGCCTTGGTCCCAATCTGGCGCATCCCAGTGCGTCGTGCCGTCCTGATGCCACGCAATCGACGGCCCAAGGCCCGGCTCCTTGATGAACGTCACCTCGTTGTAGGGGACGAAGTCGGCGCCGTTGATAGCTTCGGCAATGGCCAGCAGATCGGGGTGGCCATAAAGACGAAGACACGAGTCCATCAGGTGAAGATTGCCATCGAGAAGTTGCACGGTATAGGCTGGCGCGCCGTCGATCGGCTTCGGGCCGGTCATTGCAACCGGATGGCGGCCCTTGTTCTTCGTGGTTCCGCCATAGGGATCGCTCAGCGGCTTGGCGTAACGGTATGGGTCCTTCTTGAGCCCGCGGTAGAGCGGCGCGCGGCCGTCACGCGCGACGGCGCCGCCGGGCTCAGCCGGGGCGCCCGCAATCACACGATCGACGTCCTGGCGCAGTTCCTCGAGTTCTTCGGGTCCGACAGTGCCCTTGAAGATGTAGAAACCGTACTGCCAGTAGGCCGCCAGAATGTCGTCATGCAACCGGCCGTCGGCGCCGTAGCGCACCGGACCGCGGTTGGGGAGCGCCATCGCGCGCGCCTCACCGGCCTCAAGGTAGTCTCGCATGGTCTCGGCGTGTTCGACCGCCGTCAGTTCAACTGCGACGGTCTCTGATGCGGTTTGGGTATCCTGCATGGCAACTCCTCCATCGGGTGCCTCTATGGCGCCGGTGCGTGCGGGGCGAACCTCGTTAGTTCAACCGCAACGCGCGGCCTTAGCAATCGAGTGCGACAATCCATCATGGCGCTGATCCCTCAATCCGATGAATGGCCGCGCTTGTTTCGCGGCGGCATTTCAGCCACTGCTTCAGCGACGTCGGAGACAGATGGCATTTCCGGCATCTCCTCGATATAGTCATCCGGGTCGCGAATGTGGGCGACATCGCGCGGCTCGGCCTGACCTGCGACACGCGCCCGTTTGCGCGCCGCCGCTATCGACCGGATGTGATTCGTGATTTTCGGCTGGACGTGCTGGAGACGAAGGAAATCCTCGCGCGACAGCTTGAGCAAGCGCGCCCGCGACTTCGTCGTGAACGAAAACTGATAGCGTTCGTGCTCTATCATGGCGATCTCCCCGAAGAAATCACCGGTCCTCAACGTCGCTTCGCCACCGGATGTGCGCACGGTCACGTCGCCGGACGCGATGAAATACATTTGCTCGCCCATCGAGCCGGCCTCGATCACCGTCCAGTGCGGCGGGAAATTGTGGGCGTGCAGATACGGCATCAATTGCGCGACCTCGCTGGCGTCAAGTTCAGCGAGTAGCGGTACACGGGCCATCAACGACCACGTCACGACAAAATCGCGCCGCCCGAGTTCCTGGGCAAAGCCGGTCGAAATGATTGCGATCGGCAGGGCGAACATGCCAAGGCCGATGAGCATCACGACGCTGCCGAAGATCCGGCCGACGGCCGTGACCGGCGCAACGTCGCCGTAACCCACCGTTGTCAGCGTCGCCATCGCCCACCAGGCGGCATCGGGTATGCTTCCAAACTTTTCGGGTTGGGCGCCGCGCTCGAGATAATAGATGCCGGTCGCGGCGAACAGGAGCACAGTCAGCATCAACAAGGTCGCGCCAAGCAGGGCGCGCCATTCGTTGGTAATGACGCGCACGAGCGTGTGCATTGCGGGCGAATAACGGGCGAGCTTGAGAAGCCGGAACAGCCGCAGAACGCGCAGGAAGCGGGTGTCGAACGGCAGCAGAAAGCCTAGATAAAAAGGCAGGATAGCCAAGAGATCGATAACGAGGTAGGGACGCCTGGCGAACTTGAGGCGTGCCTCCCATTTCGGCAGGCGTTTGAGAAATGGTACTTCAACACAGCTCCAAAGCCGTAGCGCATATTCAATGGTGAAGACAGCAACCGAGAAAACCTCAAAGGCGTACAGCCAGACGCCGTACTCCGCGGCGAAACCGGATACTGTCTCCAGGGCATAAGCGATGACGTTCGCGATAATCAGTATGATCAGGAAACGGTCGACATAGATGCTCGCCCGATCCTCGCCGCGGCCGAGTTCCAGTATCTCGTACAGGCGCCGGCGCAGGCTGCGTCGCTGTTCCTCACCGCCGGTCAAGGCGCCCGCGAGCAATTCACTTGTTGTCGGGTCGTGGTCGTTGCTTGTGGTGCTGCTGTTGTCTTGCACTGTCTCAACTTTGCATTTCGTTTATGGTCTAATGGCTGCCTCCCCCGGGTTTGACCGGACCGCACGGTCAAACTTCGATCAAGCTCACGGAGAGACGTCCTCAATGAACGATCCGCGCATGTTCGCACCCTCGGCCGCTCGTAATATGGCACCGATCCAAGCGGTACTGCTCCCACGCCTTCCCGATCGCGGCATCGTGCTTGAAATCGCGTCGGGTTCGGGTGAGCATATCACATCGCTTGCAACCGCCGCGGCGGGTGACGATGCGCCCCGCCAGCTCATCTTTCAGCCGAGTGATCCAAATCCCGCCGCCCGTCAGAGTATCGACGCTTGGCGCGGCGAACATGGTGCCGATAACGTCCGCCCGGCGGTGGCCATTGATGCCACCGCCAGTGACTGGCCAATCGACCGCGCGGACGCCGTGATGTGCATCAACATGATCCACATCTCGCCATGGAACGCGACGCTCGGCCTGATCCGCGGTGCCTACCGCTTGATCCCCGCCGATGGCTTTCTCTTCACCTACGGGCCTTACCGGCGTGATGGCGAACATACCTCCGAGGGCAACGCCGTGTTCGATGCTCAATTGCGGTCACAAAACCCTGAATGGGGCATCCGCGATGTCGAAGATGTAACGGCCGTGGCCATGGCCGAAGGTTTTGCCTCGCCCGAAATTATCGAGATGCCGGCGAATAACCTGTCGCTATTCTTTGCGCGGCGCGACTAATCTGAATTTCAACCGGAGAGACCTTGCCGATGTGGTCAAACCCTCGCGTTCCCTATCAGATGGCCAGCCAGCGCCGCCGCCTCGAGCCACCGGACGGACGGCCGATTATCGTCAACATCGCCATGAACATCGAATACTGGCCGTTCGATCGACCGATGCCGCGCGGCATATTACCGCCGCCTCACGGTGCCCAGATCGAGCCGCCGGATGTGGCCAACTACAGTTGGGTCGAATACGGCATGCGGTGCGGTATGCCCCGCATCATGGCGATGCTTGCCGAGCGTGACCTCAAGGCATCCGCTTTCACTAATGCCGAAGTCGCCGATGTCTATCCCTCATTAATGGCGGCTGTCGTCGAGGCCGGCTGGGAACTCGTCGGACATGGCTGGTTCCAGCAGTCGCTGAAACAGGCGGACAACGAAGGCGACGTCATCGCGCGCAGCCTCGACCGGCTCGAAGTAGCCGGCGGTCGGCGTCCCCGCGCCTGGCTTGGACCCGGCATGGGTCAGACCTTCAAGACACCCGACTATCTCAAAGGCATGGGGATCGAGTTCCTGCACGACTTCGTGCTCGACGATCTCCCCTTCTGGATCAAAACGCAGCATGGACCGATGGTCGGCCTGCCCTACACGTTCGAGCTCAACGACGTGCCGGTCTATGCCGTCCAACATGGCACCAGCGACGAAATGCTCCGCCGCCTCGAAGCGACCCTCGCCATCTTCGAGCGCGAGACCGCCGACAATCCGCGCGTACTCACGTTCGGGTTGCATCCCCATATCATTGGTGTGCCGCACGCCGCCTATCATTTTGAGAAGGCGCTCGATCTGCTGCTTGCACGCAATGACACGATATTCATGACGTCATCGCAAATTGGCGACTGGTTCATCGCCGCTGATGGCACAGGTGGGACGGAGGTCGCTTAAGACTTGCCGGGCACCATGGCGTGGGCCTTTGCGATGGCACGGCGGCCAGTTTCACGCGACAAAAGGACAAATGGCCCTATGCAGCCGCCTGCAGCGCGGTTACCGCGATCATGTAATAGATGTCGTCGACCGAGCAGCCGCGCGAAAGGTCGTTGGCTGGCAGCCTGAGACCTTGCAGAATTGGGCCGATTGCCGTTGCACCACCGATGCGTTCAGCGATCTTGTAGCCGATGTTGCCGGCGTGCAGGTTCGGGAAGATGAACACATTGGCTTGACCGGCAACCTCCGAACCCGGGGCCTTGTGCGCGCCGATTGTGGGCACGAACGCTGCGTCGAACTGCATTTCGCCATCAATGATTAAATCAGGATTGGCAGACTTTGCCAAAAGGGTCGCCTCAGCGACGCGTTTCACGCTTTCATGCTCGGCGCTGCCTTTGGTTGAAAAAGCCAACATTGCAACACGTGGCGTCTCCCCCGTCAGCGCACCGAATGTCCGAGCCGAAGCCGCAGCTATTCCGGCCAGTTCTTCCACCGTCGGTTCCACAACGAGGGCACAGTCGGCAAACGCCACCGGAAGTCCCCCCTGGTTTTCAAGGATCATGAGGAGAACGCTGGAGACGATCGGCGAGTCCGGCCCGGGCCCAATGATCTGTAACGCATTGAGGAGCGTTTCGCCGGTCGTGTGGGCTGCGCCGCCGAGCGTCCCATCGGCCAGGCCATGGCGCACCATCATGGCCGCGAAGCCGAGCGGATGGCGTATCGCTGCGCGGGCAGCTTCGACCGTCACGCCCTTGTGGCTGCGCAGTTCAAAGTAGTCGTCGACGAATGATTGAAAATGCGGAGAAGCTTTGGGCTGGACGACTTTCAGGCGATCGTCGTCGACCGCACCTGCCGCCGTTGTTTGTAGCGTGCCGTGATCGCCGATAAGCGTGACCCGCGCTACACCGTCACGGGCCGCCCGTAGCGCCCCTTCGAATACGCGCTCATCGTCGCCCTCGGGCAGAACAATATGGCGGCTCCGGCGCTTCGCTCCTGCGGCGATATTCTCGAGAAGTGACGTCATTGTTTTTTGCCCCCTCGCCCCTCGCAGCCCGGCGATGCATGATATCCCGTCCGCGGCCGGGCCGAGCGAATTCTTGCCCCGGCAGAATTACGTCCGTGTGACCTTGGCACAGCCGCCAGCGAAGCCCATAGAATTTGGGGCCAAAGAAGCTGAGGCCATAGAATTTGGAGCTTGGCTCAACTTCATCCCGCGATCTTTGAGAAGTCCGCCACGGTCAGTGTCGCAGCGCGAATTTCAGAAAGCAGTTTAAGTCGATTTTCGCGTACGACAGGTTCGTCAGCGTTGACTTTCACATCCTCGAAGAACCGGTCGACGGGCGCACGCAGCTCGGCGAGCGCGCGCATGGCGCCCCCGAAATTCTCGACGTCGATTGCAGCCTTGGTGTCGAATTTGACCTTGGCGATGGCCGCTTCCAGAGCGCGTTCGGCCGGCTCGGTCAGCAGTTCTCCTTTGGGTACCTCGTCGTAGGTCGTGCCGTCCTTCTTTTCCTCAATGGTCAGAATGTTGGCTGCGCGCTTGGCGCCGGCGAGCAGGTTCTCGCCATCATCGGTCTCGAGGAAATCAGCCAGAGCCTCCACGCGCTTCACGATCAACGCCAGATCGTCCTGACCGGGCAACGAGAACACTGCGTCGATGAGATCATGCCGCACCCCTTCGCCGCGCAGGTGAACTTTCAGGCGGTCGGCGAAGAAGGCAAGAAGATCCAGCCATTTGGGATCAATCTTGACACCGTTCCACTGAGCCCCCTGGGCGTCGAATGCGACGATTTCCGGATTGTCGCTCCACCGAGCCGGCGATGCGTGCTCCTGAATTATCTGCATCAAATGGAGGCGAAGGTCATTCTCCAGCGCGATCCGGATCACGCCCAGCGCCGCACGGCGCAACTGGTAGGGATCGCCTGATCCCGTCGGCTTTTCACCGATCGCCCAGAAGCCCACCAACGTGTCGAGCTTGTCGGCCAGCGCCACGGCGACACTGACCGGTTCTTCCGGAACATCATCGCCCTGTCCGCGCGGCTTGTAGTGCTCTTCGATGGCCAGGGCGACCTTTGAGTTCACCTTTTCGGCGCTCGCGTAATAGCGCCCCATAAGACCCTGCAGCTCGGGAAACTCGCCAACCATCTCTGAGACGAGATCGGCCTTGGCCAATTGCGCGGCGCGGCCGGCAAGGTCGGGCGCCGCGTCAACGCTGCCGGCGATCTGGCGCGCGAGTTCGGTCACGCGCTCGACACGGTCGGCTTGTGTGCCGAGTTTGGCGTGGAATGTGATCGTGTCCAGTTGCTCGCGCATCGGCTCGAGGCCGCGCTTCAGGTCCTGGTCCCAGAAGAATTTCGCGTCCGCCAATCGTGCCCGCATCACCTTTTCGTTGCCGGCGATAATCTGGTCGCCACCGTCGTCCGCGATCAGGTTCGTGACGCACAGGAAGCGGTTGGCGAGCTTGCCGGTTCTCGGGTCGCGCAGCGAAAAGCATTTCTGGTGTGCTTTCATTGACGTGATCAGGCACTCCGGCGGTACCGCCAGAAAGTCCTCGTCGAAAGTGCCCATCAACACGGTCGGCCACTCGGTGAGGCCCGCATTTTCCAGCGCCAATGCATCATCAGCGACCAGTTCTAGACCTGCCTCATCTGCGATCGCTTCGGCCTGCTCCTTGATGGTGGCCGCCCGCTCCGAGGTTGGCAGCAACACGCTGGCGTCTTTCAGCTTCGTG